>NZ_FODY01000006.1 GCF_900110485.1 Propionispora vibrioides
CAACCAAAATCATATGTCCAAACGTGGCTCCCCTTATTTGCGCAGAGCTATCTGGTTAGCTGCTAATGTTGCCAAAATACATAACCCCATTTTGAAAGACTTTTACACCCAAAAAATCGCTCAAGGCAAGCATTCTTTTTCCGCAACTGGTGCTGTTGCTAGGAAGCTCACATACATAATTCATGCAGTTCTTAGAAATCAGAAACCCTATGTGCCTCTAGCTTAACTTATTGAAATCCTTTGCCTATTATAGGCTTATTTCTTGTGCCCAAAAATAACCTCCTTTTAGATTTCTTAACTTGTGGTACTTGACTTTTCATAGCTGGTCTTTAATTTAATTTAGATTTTAATATACCCTAATTGAGGTATATAACTAATCTCTTTTCTGCAAAATGTTCGAATATCCTATAAGGAAACAACCATTAGGCTGCAATGCACGTGCCCCTTACAGCGTATGACACCCTGAAATAGCAGCTTTGCCAAAGGATTATATCGAGCTTTGGCGCTAAATTCACCCCAGACGCCACCTGATCTCAAAGGCTATGTTTTCTTTTCAGCCAAACACAACACTCCATCGCTTCCGAAGATCATTTATTACCCTATCTATGGCATGGTACTTTTCTTCTCCTTTAAAAAACAGTCCCAACTGCTCCTGTACTTGTAACACGATTTTCCCAGCAGTAATATTTACTGAGCGTGCTCGGTCCTTTACATTCTTTAATGACAATATTTTGGACATCGGATGCGGCGGCGGTGCGAATATCGCCCGGATGTTGGATATGGCTCCAGAGGGAAAAGTCTGTGGCCTGGATTACTCTGCTCTAAGCGTAGAGAAATCCATAAAATACAACCGAAAGGCGGCAGCTGCCAAACGTACGGAAATAAAGCAAGGAAGTGTGTCTCAGATACCATATTCAGACAATACGTTCCATATCGTCACCGCTTTTGAAACAGTTTATTTCTGGCCAGACTTTATAAATGACCTAAAAGAAATATTACGTATATTAAAGCCCGGTGGAACCTTCTTTATTTGTAACGCAGCGGTGCGTTTGGATGGTGAAGAGCCCCCATACAAAGGATTTGTAAAAATGTTGGATTTAAAAATGTATTCCCCGAATGATTTCAGGCAAACACTGATATCAGCAGGCTTTAAAAACGTGGATGTCATTCTGTCAAAACAAAAAAGCCTTGTTTGTGTGATTGCGAATAAACCTAAAAATGAAAAACTATGAACTTGCTTTCCGATAAGGAAAATAAATTCACGGACAAATATAGAGAAAGAGCCTATAAACCCTTATAAATCAAGGATTCATAGGTTTTTTCCATTTCTATCCTTCCGTGTCGATTTTCATAGTGTTTACTACGTAAAACGCCAAACTCAAAAACCTAATGTTTCTAACCATGTCCGGGAAAACATATGCTATTTCCCCATGACCTTGAAGCCTTATTCCACAAGGCTTCAAGGGTTGTGTTTTCTTTGCAGCCAAACTACCGACTCAATGTGCATTAAGTTTACCAACCGGCATTCCTTGATCTATGAATTAGAAGCAAATATAAGTCCCCTTCGTTCTTATTATTTATATATCCAGAGTAAAGTGGAGCAGAAAAACACTAAAAATAACGGCAACTTCCCCGACTAAACGACATGAGAAGAGTTGCCGTAAAACCTTATGAGCATGCGATCTGTAAGACGCTCTTCTTGACTGGAAAAAAATTGATGTTATACTATAATTAATAATATTCCTATTTAGGTTTATTACTAATTTTTAAGTGGTTTCTAAGGAGGAGTCTATTATGTTTCAAGACAAAACGTTAACTTGCCGTGAATGTGGCGCCCAATTCGTGTTCACGGCGTCAGAGCAAGAGTTTTTCGCTGAAAAAGGGTTTACCAATGAACCCGGTCGTTGCCCTGCATGCCGGGCCCGTAGGCGCCAAGAAAGATCTAGCAATATTAGCAGACCTCAAAGACAATTGTTCGATGCCATCTGTGCTGAGTGCGGCGCAAAAACTCAGGTGCCTTTCCGCCCTACCGGCGATCACCCTGTATACTGCAGAGATTGTTTTAATAGATTGAAAAACAGACGATAAGTAATCGACTCCTTGCAATACAAGGATTACATCATATCTATAGGTTCTTCATGAGCAACATGCGCTCTGTCTTCCGGTTGCGCTGTCAGCCATCCTTACACCGGCATCAATCTCCCGTTAACAAATTCAAATGAAGAGTTTTAAATTGTTCCACTAATGTTCAACGAACTAGTTTGCACATGCCTATTATCCAATCTCAGGATAGAATGGTTCTTAATTCTTGTTTACAGAATATATTAACAAGTGCTATTGTATAAACAACCCTATAGTTTCAGCCAGTCGCTTACTTCGACTGGCATATTTCATTTTCGGAGGTAAAAATGTGCCGTTGTAAAATTCCAATCATATTCATTCTTTTTCTGGCTTTAAGCTTAATGCCGGTAACACCGGTTGCACTGGTTTCGGCAGCCTCATTACCTGATGTTTTGCCTCAACTTAGCTCTGATACCAGCTCCAGTAGTGGATTAGTCAATATTATATTGGGGTTGCTTGTGGGAAAGCTTCTCGGTAATACCGCAAATAATGATTTATCGGGTATAACCAGGACACAAGAAAAAACCACTACCTCCGCCGCTTCAGTTGATTCCAGTGGCGCCAATATCGTGAATACCGCGCAAAAGTATATGGGAGTTCCTTATGTCTGGGGTGGCGAAACCCCTAGCGGTTGGGACTGTTCAGGATTTACCAGGTATGTGATGAAAGAGAACGGCATTAATCTCCCACGCACCGCCGCCGAGCAGTTTGCAGTAGGAACTCCGGTAAACAAGACTAACCTTCAGGCGGGAGACTTGGTTTTCTTCACCACCTATAAACCCGGCGCCTCCCATGTAGGCTTTTACATGGGAAACGGCAAGTTCATCCACGCTAGTTCGGCGGCCAAACAGGTTACGATTTCCGAACTGGCGGACGAATACTATACCTCCCACTACATTGGAGCTCGCCGGTATGTGAAATAAGCAGGAAAAATTAGGACTCGCCTAATGGTGAGTCCATTTTTTGTCTTGAACCATCTATATTAAGATAATTGTCATGATAAAGTCATCCATATACATAATTCCCCTTCAAACCTACAGCTCAGAATGAAAGCAATACCAAAGAATTCGCAAAATTCACGCGCCCCACTGGCTGACGTCAATAATGAAAAAGCCGCTTCAGTTTTGAAAACCGAAGCGATCTTGGATAAGAATTTTATTCATCTACCAGCCGATAGCCAACCCCTATTTCTGTCAGGATATACCGTGGTTTTGCCGGATTTTTTTCGATTTTTCGTCTGAGTCCCGCCATGAGGGCCCGCAGTGCCTGTGTATCACTGCCATAGCCTACACCCCAAATCTCTTTTAAAATTTGCTTTGTCGTAAGCACTTTGCCAATATTCTTGAAAAATAGCGCTAGCAGGTTATATTCCATGGGCGTAACATGGGTTTCACTGCCATCGACATAGAGCAATCGTTTATCGAGATCAATTTGCAGCCCGCCTACCTGGAGGATACTCTGCGCTTTATTACCGCTATTTTGCCGATATAAATATCGCAGCACAACACGGATTCGGGCAAAAAGCTCGGTTGCGGAAAAGGGTTTTGTCAAATAATCGTCGGCTCCCAAATCCAGCGCAGCTGCCTTTTCCTTGTCTTGATCGCGCGCGGAAATAACGATAATCGGCATTTCCGACCATTCGCGCACTTTCCTGATGACCTCCATGCCATCAATATCCGGAAGTCCCAGATCGAGCAGCATCAGGTCGATTGGTTCCGAGACAAGTATGCTTAATGCACCCTCACCGGTGCTTGCAGCAATGTGACTGAAGCCTTCTGCGTCCAGCAAATAACAGATATAATTCCGTATTTGCCTGTCATCCTCAACCGCAAGGACATAGGCGTTATATAAATTCATAGTCTATTCACCTCCAACGGGAGCGTAAAGATAAGCTCCACTCCAGGGCCATCCATGCGATTACGGGCCATTATGCTCCCTCCATGCGCCTTCACTACCGCGTCGCATATGGGAAGTCCCAGTCCTATGCCAGGCTGCGCATCCGAATGCTTGACCCGCGACGTATAAAACATCTGAAAGATATTCGGCAGTTCGGAGGCTGCAATGCCTTCTCCACGGTCACGGATCGAGAACACGGCACAGTTCTTCTCCGCATCCTTTGTCACCGAAACACAGATTTCATCTTGGAGATTTGTATGCTTGACAGCATTGTCCAAAAGATTGATAAGTACCTGTCTGATCAGCTTTGCATCCATTGGTACGAGCAACAGTTCATCCGGTACATTTACTGCTATTTCATACTCCGGGTAGTGCCGTGAAATATGGCGGATGGCAGCACCTACGACCTCTTCGGCGGCTTCCTCCTGTTTGTTGAGCACCAGCTTTCCATCCTGCAAACGGGTCAGGCTCAAAATATTCTCAACCAAGGAATGCAGCCAGTTGGCATCTTTATGGATTCCCGCCATAAGAGGGTATCGCAGGTCGTCCTGCGCCGTCATATTCAGCAGCATTTCAGACGTTCCTATGATGCCGGAAAGTGGTGTGCGCAAGTCATGAGAAATTGACCGCAGCAGATTTCCACGAAAGCGCTCTCGTGCGATTTCCTCATTGAATTCTATTCGCTGCTGCGTGGCGCGAAAACGATCCATTGCCAACGCCGTGCTTTCGATCATGGCGTGCAGCATTCGGGTTTGCGATTCGTTCATGGCTTTCGCCGCTTCTTGGGGAACCCGGATAATACCCAGCGGTGTCTCCCGTCCATAGATCGGCCAGTCATAAAACTCCGTGCCGACATTGCAGTCGCTCTTCAGTCCTTCGATCCGGTGCCGGAGTGCGTCCATGTCCGGTATTTCCCGGAGAAATTGCTGTTGGGAAGAAACCTGCTGACTAAAGGTCTGCTCCGGTTTTCCATTCGGATCAAACCAAAGGCATCCTACATTACTGTTTAGCATTTTGCTGATAGCACCCGTTGCAATCCTCGCAATATCATGAATATCTGCTGCCTCTGTAAGATGATTTGTCAATGTATACAGAATCTTTGTTCCGGTTTCTTTTTCACGGGCTTCTATTGCATTTTGCTTGGCATGTGTAGTAAGGGTACTCGTGACCAGCGCCGCGATGGTCATGATAATAAAAGTGACAACATATCTGTGGGCATATACAGAAAAGGTAAAGAACGGATCAACAAATAAGTAATTGAAGAAGAATGCCGCAAGCAGGGAAGCAAGAATACCGAAAGCATATCCATCCGTAAAACGTGCTGTTAACAAAACGGCTAAAAGGTATACAATGACTATATTGGTTTCCAGTAATCCCAGCGCACGAAAAAAATATCCGATAGCAGAGGCGGCGATTACCAAAACAAGCATAATGCCTGCACGATAGACGATAGATTTTATATCACTTTCCCGTTTTGCGGTCATCATAGATATAATATTTTTAGTAATCTGCTCCATCATGGCTTAGGTCCTTTCTTCTTTAAGATCCCACACGGCAACAAAAAAACCGTCTCACCAGACGGCGCAAAGGCGCAGGCAGATTAGCCCCTCAGCATAAAACTAATGGGCTCTGCCGCGATAAGCACCGAGTGTTCCTCACAGCGCTCTCACACGGTTTCGCGCATTCTCACACCGTACTCACAGCATCTTTGTTATAATAACTTCCAATGAGCTAACTCGCTTAGAGTGGGCAATAAATAGGTTCCACGTTTTGGGTAAGCCGCTGCATGATCTGACGGAAGGAGGCGCCTGCCAATGGGAACAAATTGTGCAATTCAAGATGATAATATGTCTCAGTATTTAATTGATTATCATGTCGCAAAGGCAAAAAGCCGATCTGGCTTAATTACCATTGAAGCAACCGCTGTCGATCCATTGGGAAAAACTATCGTGGATCAACTTGGGTTATGGTCTGATGAGCACATTACCGGGTTTAAAAACTTAGTGGATGAGTGCCATAAATATGGTGCCAAGGTCTCAGTACAACTCCACTATGCCGGCAAAGAAACCAATGCTTTAGTCACGAATATCCGCCCTGTTTCCTTAGCTCCCAGTGCTTGCTCAAAATGGTTGGAGATTCCGCAGGAACTTACAACTGAAAAAATTCATGAGATTATTCAAAAGTTCGCAGATGCCGCCAGAAGGTGCCGGGATGCCGGTGCTGACGCCGTTGAAGTACATGCTGCGCATGGTTATTTAATTGGCCAATTTCTGTCGCCACACATGAATAAAAGAGTAGACGAATTTGGTGGTAATCTCGAAAATAGGCTGAGATTCCTCCTGCTAATTATTCAGGGTATTCGACAGCAAGTTGACAACGCATATCCTATCATCGTTAGAACCGGGGATTTAAGTATTACCGAAATAGGTGCTATAGTCAGACACCTGGACGGCACCAAGATTAGTGCGATACTCGTCTCAACAAGTTCCGGATACTTAGCCTACCTAGCAGAAAAGATCAAAAAATCCGTTAAAAACCCTGTTATTATAAAATTCCTGTTATTACCATTGGCAGAAACACTGAACCTTGTGTCACAGAAGATATTTTGCAGACTGGCAAGACGAATCTGATTTCTTGGGGGAGGACAATTCTCTTAATTTTCCTGATCTTTTTCAGTATACCAATATACAGGCGAAAGTACAATCCTGTGACCAGACGCTATGGCCAGACCCGTTTATCCCAAAAGTTACCCGCTTCCTTTAATAAGCATTATACGATGCATGGCAAGATAACCGCTCTGTTTATATAACCGCTGAGTCAATTTGAAAAAAAAGGGGGGACAGTATTGTCAAGAGCTATTTTTATTACCCGTACAGATCAGGAGAGACTGGAGAAATTAATCCAGCTCGAAGAAGAATTTGCACCAGACAGAAAGGTGCACCTGGAGGAATTGAAGTACGAGCTGAAACAGGCTGTTATCATAGAGCCGAAGGCTATTCCCTCTGATGTGATTACGATGCGGTCACAAGTATTGCTGAAAGATCTGAGCAACGGAGAAGAAATGATCTGCACTCTGGTTTATCCGGATGAAGCCGATATGTTAGCAGGAAAGATTTCGGTATTAGCGCCGATCGGCACGGCTATTTTGGGATACCGGGAAAGCGATAGGGTTGAACGGGCAATTCCCGGGGGGATCGCCCTGTTAAAAGTAGAAAAAGTTCTTTTTCAGCCTGAGGCCAGCGGTAATTTTGATTTATAAAGAGTAAGCATAATGTATGGAAAGAAAAAACACCGACAATACCACGATCTGAAACAAGCAAGGCCATTGCCATATTTTGCAGTGGCCTTGCTTGTTTCAAAACCGTAAACCTTCTAATACCTTTTTCATAGCCGGACTTGCAAAAACTATATCTATAAAAGAAAAGCAACCGGCCAAGAAGCCGTCATCTTCTGCACAAGTTCCCGAACATCCCGGCTATCGCAAATCGTAACAACAGCTCCGATAGCTTCATTGGTATCGTTGCGCAGAGGCAGAGTACTAACCATACAGTATCTGCCGATACTCTCAATAAAGATCTCCCTGTTGCGAAAAGAATAGCCGCTGTCCAACGTTTGCCAAATAAGGAGACTATCCGCCAGGCTGGATGATAACGGTTGTTCCAGGCTGTCTTCCTTTAGTCTTAGAATGTTGGCAGCTGCTTTATTGCAGTGTTTCAGTATCCCTGAGTCATTTACGGCCAACACGCCATCCGGAACAGAGTCCAGGGCAGCCTCAAGCTGCTCGACCCGTTCTTTCGACGGCATATCAAAGACTTCGCTAACTTTGTAGATTCCATCCACTTGTTGCAATTCTCGCATAATCTGCGGCTTTTGCTTTTCAGAAGCAAGCTGATACTCCAGATAAAGTTCACCCTTATCCACCTCGACAGATACTATATTACATTCCCAATTCACCAGAATTTGCGAGATGTCCAGCAGCAATCCAGGCCTATTTGTACATGGCATACATAAACGCACCAAATCACCTCCCTTTTACAACTTTCTCATATGGAATATGTCATCGGGCGCAGAATTTGAGGTTGTCCAATATTTTTCCGGTGCCATGCGCCACACAAGTAAGAGGCTCCTCCGCTATACGCACCGTAATACCGGTTTCCTTAACCAGCAGCTCATCCAGCCCTCGCAGCAAAGCGCCACCGCCGGTCAGGACCATACCACGGTCGATAATATCAGCGACCAGTTCAGGCGGGGTGCACTCCAGCGTGCTTTTTATCACTTCGACAATGGCGGCGACCGATTCAACCAAAGCAAAGCGCACCTCCTGTTCCGAAAGAACCAATGCCTTTGGCAGCCCGGTCAACATGTTGCGTCCACGAATCTCCAGTTGTGCTTTATCCTCCGGTAACGCGACAGTTGAACCAATAGCAATCTTGACAGCCTCCGCTGTCCGTTCACCGATAATCAGATTGTGTGTTCTTTTTACATATTGGCTGATCGCTTCGTCCATTTCAACGCCGCCAATACGGATAGTCCGGCTCCTGACAATACCGCCCAGTGAAACGACCGCCACCTCGGTTGTTCCACCGCCAATATCAACCACCATATTGCCTGTGGGTTCCTCCACAGGCAAGCCTGCGCCGATAGCTGCCGCCATAGCCTCTTCGATTAAATACACTTTATGGGCTCCGGCCTGTGTAGCTGCCGATACTACCGCCCTTTTCTCCACCTCCGTATTGATCGAAGGAACGCCGATAACAACCCGCGGCTTCTTATAAAAACGCGCCGAAACAGTTTTGTGGATAAAATACTGTAACATTTGCTGAGTGACGTCAAGATCAGCAATAACCCCGTTTTTTAACGGCCGGAGTGCTACGATATTACTCGGGGTCCGACCCAGCATGGCTCTGGCTTCCTCGCCGACTGCCAGCACCTCGCCAGTGTGCTGAAGCACCGCAACTACCGAAGGTTCCTGAAGAACAATCCCCTGACCCTTGCTATAGACCAGCGTGCTGGCGGTCCCTAAATCGATTCCCAGGTCACAGCCTAATGCCCGAAACAACCTAATCATTAACAGTCACCGCCTACACTAGCGGGGTTAACTGTGTTCAATTTTTTCATCTCTTTTGACCTCATATCAATTGATGTTCAATACCAATCATCATAACAAAAATGCTGTGAGCACGGTGTGAGAAAGTCCGAAATCGTGTGAGTACGGTGTGAGAATGCATTTCCCTGCTTATCGATGTCAATGAAAAAAACCTTAATTCCAATTTTCCCCTTCTCTTTTTTTGAGATAAAAAAATAGACGTTCAATGCAAAAATTGAACGTCCTAATCTGTTATTTCATCATCTTTTGTGTTTACGCATTCCAGGTTAACAATTATAGAAACCTGAAAATACTTTTTGAGGACCTTATTTCGCTTTTTAAGGCCTTCTTCCACAAACATGAATGGTCATGAAGCAGCAAAGTCTAAGGATTTCCAGTGGCACGGCGTTGTATCGAAACAATAGCCTCCACGTGCACTGAGTTAACATAATGTTTGAAAAGAAAACACAATTCATCTTACCTTGGAATTGAAATCAATGGCTGACAGATACCTACGAGGGATTGACCGCTACAGCAATTTTAGTAATGCCAGCCTGTCGAATGGTATCCATCAATTCAATCACATGTCCATGTTCTGTGTTTCGATCAGCATTGATTATGACTGATGTTTGCTGGCCGTTGCTTTGCTGAGAAAGACACTGCACCACTTCTGCTGGCGAGGCGATTGGTTCTTGATCATAAAAGAGCTTATTGTCTTTAGTCAATGTTAAGATATGTACCTGCTGTTTTTCGGTCTGAATACCATTAGCATGCGGCAGGTTGACCGGTAAGCTATTTTGACTGGTCATAGATAAGGTGGCAATCATAAAAAATACCAAAAGGAAAAACATCGTATCAATCATCGGAATAATCTCAATGTGGGCCTTTTTAGGCGTATTTCTTGCTATCTTCATGCATATCGCTCCTATGTGGCCGTGTGCCTAATACCACTTCCAGCCGGGTTGCGTAGTATTCAATGACTTCCGTCTCTTTCTCGACACGGGTTAAAAAATAGTTATATGGAATTAAGCTACTTACAGCAACAAGGATGCCTGCCGCAGTCGCAATCAGAGCTTCCGCCACCCCTCCGGTGATCACATGGGGCTGACCTATTGAGCCTACTGCCATTACTTGAAACGAACTGATCATGCCAATAATCGTACCTAATAATCCTAAAAGCGGTGATAGGGTAATAATGGTATCCAATACCGGTAAGCCGCGTTTTAGGATGGTAATTTCAGCTATGGCTGCTGCTTCCATGGCTTTGACGGGATTACTTATATGCTCAATTCCTGCATGTAATACTCTTAGCAACGGCGCTGCATCTACATTGCTCAGTCGGGCCGCTTCCTCCACCTGCCCCTTTTTTACTAAACTAACAATCTGTTCAGCATAGTCCGTCGCTGCAATTTTTTTTAAAAACCAGAGTCGTTCTACGATAATTGTAAGAGAAACAAGTGAACAAATGATTAGCGGCACCATGACCCAGCCGCCTTTGATTATAATCTGAAGCATATTTTTTAACCTCCCCTTGTTGTATTGCTTTTATTGTTTTTGTATTACTGGCTTACTGCCAATCGTCCAACCGGAATTTTACCCGCACATCATAATAACTTTCTACTGCTGTCGAGCCGTAGCGTGCTGGTGCAAAGCGCCATTTTTTCACTGCCCGCATTGCCGCTTCATCAAGAGATGCACAGCCGCTGCTTGTCAGCACCACTACGTCTACAGCCGAGCCATCAGTGCTAACAAGCGTCCGGAGTACGACAGTTCCTTCTTGGCCTGCCCTGCGAGCATCCAGTGGATAGACAGGACGCGGGCCGGAAATGTATCCAGGTTGTGAGCGGATAATGGAACGATTTACCGGACCATTGACTGACGGTTCGTTAACGTCACCACCGCTGGCTGCTGTTACTCCCTCTGTCGTTATTTCATTAGCAGTTGCAGATACTGCGCTTGTCTCATTTGCTCCCGACTGCTGGCTGCTTTTAGCTGGTGCTGTTTTTTGGTTTACAATACGTCCCTCCAGTTTAGTCTGCTGCTCGGATGATTCAGCCTGTCGTTCGAGTTGCAGTGCGGCAGGTGCTGGTGAAGAGTTAACTTTATTCAGGCTATCTCCCTGATCAACCACATTCACCAAGGCAAATTCCACTTCGATAGGTGAGATAACCGCAGGCGGCGTAAACATACCGCTGTAGCCAATTGTTAAAATACCGATCAGTACAGTATGAATAGCTAAAGATATTCCGGCTGCCTTGCTATAAGGGTGTTTTATCATCGCACGCACTCTCCCTAATATTCTTTTACAGCGGCACTAGCTTATAAATAGATAACTGTAGAGAGATGCGCTGAGCGACCTCTACAAAAAGTACGGGCTAGGTTTTTCCATTCTTAACGCATAGCTGCAGGGTGTACCATTAAACACCAATACGCCATTTTATTAACCAAATTTTCTGTTGGTCAAGTTATTAATTTATCGCATAATTTCAACAATCAAGTAAACTAGGTTATGGCTAGTCCAAAGGCCAGGACCGTAAAACATCAGTCCTGGCCTTTAGTTTTCTATTAATCAGCCAAACGCTATATTCGACCATATAAAAGAATGTGTAAAGCTAATTAATACCTATAGTTTGCCTTTACCCAAATAGTACGGCCCGGTTCGTTTACTCTAAAGGAAGAAACGATGCCCAGCGCCGGAATTGAAGCGCCCGAACGGCTAATAAATTCGGCATAATTCTTGTCAAAAATATTATCCACACCGGCAGCAATCGTAATCTCCTTACTGGCTTTATAGCCCACATTAGCCGAAAGAATACCAAAGCCGCTGCTTGCTCCCAAATCATAGCCGATTTCACTGCCGCTGTTTAAATCATAGCGAGTTTGTGCCTGAACGCCGCGCCACAACAAGCCGGCTTCTAACTTCTCATGACTGTATTTGAGACCTAACGTTCCTTCCAGCGGTGGAACCTGAGCCAAGGGTCGATGATCCGAATCATTATTGCCCCGTACATAAGCCAGGGAAGCGGTGACCGTCCAATTTTTATTCAGCAAATAGGCCGCATCAATCTCGCCGCCATACAATGAGGCATCGATATTCTCTGCCGTCTTGCTTGACGAGTCATTGGCATTTTTAAATAAAATAAAATCATTAATATTGGCGTAAAACACCGACAAACTGCTATTCAGTTTACCGGAACGATAAAGAAGCCCTGTGTCAAGCTGGGTGTTCTTCTCCGGCTTCAGGTAAAAATTAGTGTTCCGTTCCCAGTAATCAGCCGGCCGCTGGGCATGACCAAGGCCGATATATGTGGTAACCGGTGCGTTGGCGTGATCATGTTCATAGCGCAGGAAAGCGCCGTAAGTGCGATCATGGCCTTCCGCCGCTGTTTCTTCATCTTTTACGTCCAGGCTGTCGGTCCGGAATCCGGCCAACAGACGGCTGTTCTTCGCTAACTGGTGCTTAAACTCGCTGAATAAGCCGTAATTGGTAAACGTCAAATCACGGGACCAGCTTGTATATCCCATTCCCATATTGCTTCGTCCGGCATGCTCATTCTTTTGATAATCCAACCCTACCGTTGCTGTCGTAGTCTTCCCCAAATTCAAATCTGCCGCTAACCGTCCCCCATTGGTTGTCCGGTCAACTTCCATCGCCATTGGCATCATAGCACCAGGCCGCAGCGAATAGTTATCCATCACATGGTCCACATAGTTATGAAAGGCTTTGAATTCCAGGTTACGCACCACCGGTGATATGTTTTTCTTATTGAATTTAAAGCTGTAATCATTGCGGTCAAACCGGGGGCCGTCCATTGACCGGCCGCCGTAAGCCGCCTCGGCATCACTGGTCTCGGCCGTAAATTCGTACAGGGTATCGGCATCAGGCGTCCAGCCAAAGATGCCGGTCAGGCTCTGCCTGGTATAGAACGAATGAACCTTATTGCCGTTACCGTCGGTATAATCATCGGCATTGGAGTGGGTTTTTATGATCCGCACATAGCCTTTGGTATCACCGGCCGTAATGTCCAACAGCTCATCATCACGACCGTTGCTGCCGAACAGTAGGCTGCTGTTGACACGAACGTCCGGTTTGTCAAACCGCTCCGTCTCCCGGTCAAACAATACCGTCCCAGCGACATTGCCGCCACCGTATTTGACCGTTTCCGGTCCTTTTAAAATTGTGATCTTGCTGTACGATTCGGGGAAAACATACGAGGTAGTGGGGTCCATCCGGCCGGGGCAGGCGCCAAACTGATAAGTGCCATCCAATAAAACATTAAGGCGCGTTCCTCCCAGCCCCCGGAAAACCGGATCACTGCCTGTCCCACCCTGACGGGCCACGGAAAACCCGGGAATATTTTTCAGATAGCCGCTGCCATCAGCCGCCGGCACCGGCTGTTTGGGCGACTTGGGGTCGGTTTCCACCGTCAGGGGATCACTCACCGCTGGCGCGGTAACCACAATCTCATTCAACGTAAAGGTTGTCTTCTCCTCATCTTCCGCCAAAGCTGGCTGTGTATTGGCAGATAATAGCAATAGAGAAGAGGCAACTAGAGTCCGTACTTTTTTCATCCATCATCACCATTCTTATTTAATTCTTTTTAGGCTAATTCAGTTTCCCACTTGTTACGACAAACTATATGTTTTATTCATGTCCCCCTTTCATCGCTAAACCAAACGTTACTGCCTGGCAAAAAAATAAAGGCCAGGTGTTCTTAAAGAACAGTCCTGGCCTTCAGTTTTTACTAATCAGCCCTATTTATTTATTCTAACCGTATTATTGATTATATCCTTTTACTTTGAAATAGAATACCATACTAAAGTACTAATTAATTATCTATAAACACTAAAAACAGTCATTTATCTCCTGCGCTTGTTAATATATTATTTATATTTTAATTTGCAATTTGACCCATAAGTATCACTGACAAACCGAGAATAGTACTTTTAGACAGCATCAATAGTACTTTAGGGTAATTGACATGATAAAAATATAGTTTTAATATAAATAACATAGTTGATTAGCAACGGGCTAAAGGCTACAAGGGTCATTCGACCTTTGTAGCCTTTAGTGTTTTTCCGGCACAGGCGGCATCCCGCAAGAAAAGGCAAGCTTGACTGTGAACACCGGTAGCTGTCAGCCAAGAACACTCATTTTTATTAAGGAAGGACAACTGTTGCTTTCATCAGCCGGTGCATAATTTCAACAAAAATAAGGAGGCTTTACAATGAAAACTCGTATTCTGCTGATATTAACGTTATTTTTAACTCTCACGCTAATGCCAATCTACGCTCACGAGAGTCCTGCCACCGATTCTGTTTCCGGCGGGCACGACGGCACTACATCACTGCACGCAAAAATTGACCAGTTTTTAAAATCAGTGTCTGATAATCATTCTTTTGTTGTGTCGCTAGATAGTAAAACGGCCACTGACCTCCTGCTGGATGTACGCGCAGCAGAAGATTTCCAGAAATCACCGGTCAAAGATGCCCTGAATGTACCGCTTACTGATTTACATGATCATATAAAAGACTTACCCAAAGACAAGCGCATATTGGTTATTGGCGATCCTGTGGACGGGGCGTACGCCGTCTTTGTCTTACGCTTGCACAGCATAGACGGCTGGCTGGCAAAAAGCAGCGAAGCAACAGGCGGCTGCCCACTGATGGAAGCGCATAAAAAACATCACTAACAGGTTTTAACAACGCATAAAGAAGGCCATGCAGCCATTCTTTATGCGTTATTCCACATCCGAAGCTCACTTCGCCAAGACGTTTCTTGCTGAATAATAAAAACCAAGTGTAAGGAGATTGGCAAAAATGAAAACTCATTGCTTTATCGCATTGCTCGTCACATTTATCCTGGCCGGCTTTTCCTCCACCGTTTTTGCCACCGGCCAGGAGATCACCATTGTAAATGCCAGTAATTCCGACCTCTATGATTTATCAATTACGCCAACTAACAGTACTGCCCAGGGACCAAACGCCTTAAATGGGCAAGAACTACTAAACGGGCAAAGCAGGCGAATTGTCTTTCCTAATTATGACACCGGTGTTGTACAATGGGATATGTGGGGAATTACCTGTTGCGGTGAAAAAGTGAAGTGGCAACAGCTTAATTTAACTATAGCGCATACGATTATCTTACGCGAAGGCGGCCTTGCCGAATTGAATTGATGTTTTGGCAAAACCGCCGCCACTTATTGCCTGAACGTACAGCGCTGCCTCATGATAGTTTTCGAACTATTAAGGCAGCGTTTTTAGATCTAAAGCGGAACGATTGCTACGCCCTTTCCCGCGCTAAGCACCTGCCGGCTGCAATGCAGTTGCCGCATAATGCCAGCCATTGCTCCTATTGACAAAGGACTTATCTGCGTATTACATCCTGCTTACCTACCTTGGAGGTATCCGTATGCATACTACTCAAATGAAATGGATCGCAGCCATCGTACCGGCTATCTGCATCGGCCTGTTCGAATTCGCCAGGCACGAATTTTTACACGTTATTTCGATGGATTGGGGCAATGTTTTGGTAGCTGTACTGACGGGGATCATCTTTATGCTATTTTCTCACGGCATTTTCACCTTGATGGAAAATCTTTACGGCAAACTGCAGCAGGAAAAGCAGGAAACAGCCGTATTGCAGGAGCGGTACCGGATTGCCCGCAATTTACATGACAGTATCGCCCAATCATTATTTTTTATGAATGTAAAAATAATGGATATCGAAAGAGCTTGCCAAAATCGGCAGGAACCATGGACGGCAATTAAGGATTTGCGTGAAGCTATCCGCTTTGCCGATACCGAACTACGGCAGCATATTTTTGCCTTGCAAACCGTGGCTGCGGAGGACAACATTGATCTCATCGCCGCCATGCAGGATCACTTACGCCAGTACGAAACGCAAACCGGCACGAAAGTCAATCTAGCTATCACTTGTGCTAAGAAAATTCCCTTTAGCTCCTATGAGCGAAAACAACTGTTCCATATCTTTCAGGAATTATTATTCAACATCCGCAAGCATGCTGCAGCCACACAGGTGAATGTCAGCTTAAGTGAACAAAGCGAAGCCTTTACCCTGTCAATCGCCGACAACGGGAAAGGATTTGTAGCGGCAGAAAATCTTCGTCAAAAAAAATCTTTCGGCTACAAACTATTGGAACAGGATATTCAATCCATCGAGGCTGACCTTCAACTTGTCAGTATTCCGGGTGCCGGGACTACTGTAACAGTTACGAAAAAGAAGAAAAAGGAGCTGCCGTCGTGACTATTCGAGTATTAATCGTTGACGATCACTTTCTGTCACGCAGGGGAATCGCCAGCATTCTTTCGGCCAATCCTTTGTTTGAAGTCATCGGCGAAGCAACCACAGGAACTGAAGCGCTGAAAAAGGCGACACAGCTGGTGCCGGATCTTATTTTGATGGACATCCGCATGCCGGACGGTGATGGATTAGAAGCTACCGGCAGGATTAAATCAACCATGCCGCATATAAAAATCATCATTCTGAGCGTATCGGACGACGTCCAGGACTTCTTCGAAGCCATAAAACGCGGCGCCCAGGGATATTTACTCAAGAATATGGAACCAGAATACTGGTTGGATTATATTATCAGCATTGTGCAGGGTGAAGCTCCCATATCCCGGGTGCTGGCAGCCAAAATACTGCAGGAATTTGCCGGACAGAAACAGGCAGTTCCGGATAGCAGACTGTCCGAGCGTGAACAAGAAGTACTGCAGCTAATTAGCCAAGGGCTTAGCAATAAAGAAATCGGAGAAAATCTATATCTTAGTGAAAGCACGGTAAAAAACCATCTACGCAGTATTCTGGATAAACTCCATTTGCAAAACCGGATGCAATTGATTGCCTTTGCTTATAAAAATCGGCTGGTTGGCCATTAGCTTGCATAAAGAATTCTAAAATACTATTTGATTACTAGAGAAAATATTATATGATTATCATAACTAAGCTGATTGGAATAACCCGAAGGCTGAGCGCAACCAATGCGTTCAGCCTTTTACTTTAATAAGCCAAAAAAAACCGAGGAGAGATGCAAGATGACATTAGGGAGATATTTCATTGTAGCTGCTATTATTTTCTTTATCGGTTTAACCGCCTTGTATGTCGGCGTAAACCGTCCTCCTTTCCGCCAGACGCCACAGCAGGAGCATACCGGTAACCACCATGGGACAGCACCAACAGAAAAAACAACGGCAGACGAAACACTCTGTCCAGCACCGATCCTGCAGCCAAAAGAAAAATCTTAACTAAAGGGGTTAACAGATATGAACTATGAGAAGATTTTAGCCTGGGTGGTTCTACTTCTTAGCATGGGACTTTTACTCCTACCAAGAATCATTCCAATTTGCACAGGACTTGCCGGCGGCAAACCGATGACCTGCCATTATACTTACCAGGCGGAATTTCTGGTGACCTTGCTTGCCGTGATTGTCGCCGGCAGCCTGTTTGCGCTGCATACCGCTGAGGCCCGCCTACTGAGCGGATTTATCCTCGCACTCCTGGGCGTAATCGTGGTGGTATTGCCGCAACCATGGGCCATTGGTTTATGCACTTATGGTAACTGCCAAAAAACTGCATTCTTTTCCGTATGCGGCGGTAGCCTATTGACTTTGACCGGAGCGGCAATCGCCTGGTATAGCTCCAGAAAAATACAAACCGATCCAGAAAATTGGGAGGACAATGCATGAAGTCGCTGATTTTGAAAAGCCTGCTGCACCGAAAATTGCAAAGTCTGGCCATTGCCATATCCATTGCATTCGGCATCGCTATTATTTTTGCTATTGCGGCCATCTATCAAGGTGTACATTCAGGCATGGAGCTTTCCAAGCAACGGATGGGTGCCGATATCGTGGTCATCCCTGGTGGGGTAACCATGGAGCCCAGTTTATATCTGTTTGGCGGTGCAACGGTGAATACCTATATGCCAAAAGAGACCTTCGACATATTAAGAAAACTGCCGGGGGTGACCAAGGCCACTCCTCAGTTTTTTACGCATACGCTCACAGCCGACTGTCACGACATCGGAACAAACAATCGGATGCTCGGCTATGATCCGGACAGCGACTGGATTCTTCAGCCGTGGCTGAAAAAAATCAATAAAAACTGCCTGGCTGACGATGAAGTCATACTTGGAGCCAAAGTGCCAACTTGGACACAGGATAAAATATCTATTCTAGGCAAATGGTACAATATTGTAACTATTGCCGAGGAAACAGGCACTACTCTGGATTATTCCCTGTTTGTCAGTATGGAGGAAGCACGGCGGGTAGCCGGTAGCAGTTCGCAGCTCCAATCGGTTTGGGCAAACGAAGGTAATCCGACGGGCCTGATCTCTTCGGTACTGCTACAAATTGATCCCGCAGTAAAGGCGAGCAGTATCGTTGACAAGATTCAACAGATCGGCTACTTTCAGACTATTGTCGCAGCGGAAGTGAAACAGCGCATTATCGATCAGTTCACCATACTGGTGTACCTGTTGGGCAGTGTAGGTGCATTAACTGCTATATTATCACTATTTCATCTATTTACCCGTTTCTATGCACTGACCTGGGAACGGCAGGCGGAATGGGGATTATATCTGGCTATCGGTGCCTCCGCCCTGGACCTCGCAGCCCTGATTGTGGGTGAGGCTGTAACAGTTTCCCTGATCGGTTCGGTATGCGGAATAGCATTGGGCAGTCTTTTGTATGTCGGTGGCCTGCACATCCTCCAGTATTACCAGTCTTTTCCGTTTATCCAGCCCTCCTGGCAGTTTTTAACAGCAACAGCCCTCCTGCTAGTTGTCAGCTTCTCGGGACTGGGTGCACTGGCCGCCTGGCTGCCGGCCTATCGAGGCAGCCAAATTGATCCGAGTACGATTATGACTCGCGGCGAATTCGATTAATCGGCTGTTGTGAAAGTCAGTAATTTATTTTCAAGGAGGAGTTCCATGTCAGCCATTTTGGCAGTTCATCACATTCATAAGAATTATGACGACGAGAGCATTTTAACGAATATTTCCTTTACGTTGGAGACGGGAAGATCATTGGCGATTACCGGGCAGTCGGGCAGCGGCAAGACCACATTGCTTTCGATTATTGGATTACTGCAGCAGGCAACTTCAGGACAGATAGTAATAGCCGGACAAAACACCGGTAGTTTAAGCCCAAAACAGCAAGCCCGGCTACGGGCCACTTATTTGGGTTTTGTCTTTCAGCGCTCCCGGCTAATTAATTCGCTGACCGCCTATGAAAATGTCGTTGTTCCCGCCTATTTTGCCCGGACGGGCAAAAACGCCGATAAACGCGCCCTTGAGCTACTGACTGATTTTGGCCTTGAGCACCGGCTGAATCACCGTCCCCAGGAACTCAGTCTCGGCCAGTTAAGACGGGTGGCTCTGGCTCGGGCCCTGCTGCTTAATCCTAAAATCCTGTTAGCGGATGAACCGACAAACGACCTTGATCCCACTCTGGCCAAAGTCGTGACAGACAGTCTGTTTCAAGCCCGCGACAACGGCAGTACCGTTATTATTGTCACCCATGACCTTGAACTGGCCGAGCGGGCTGATGCCCGACTTCATTTGCAGCAGGGCCGGCTAACTGTTCCAGATGTGACAACAGATTTGGCCTAGGGGGTAAACGAAGTATCATAATACATAATAAAACCAAATAATGAAATTTGGTTAAAAACAAAACTTTTATTTAAAAAACATCCAATCACACTCACCTTAAATTCTTTTTATCAGTTGTTTACCTTTCCCACAAAGCTTTCCACCACGGAGGTGCTGGTGGTTCATTAAAACTGATCGCAATGTTTCTTTTATGCATAGTTTCAATCAATGGACTTGCATCCTGGGGCAAGATAACACTGAATTCCTGACCATTTTTAAGCTTGCCTCTAAGATATTTATCAGTGATGCTAACGCGCTCAATTGCCCCTTGATCGACTTCCTGTAGCAAATTTGAATATGTAATCTCTTTGATATTTTGATTTCTTGATGAATAATAGTCAATAACAGAAATTATAAGCACAAGAACGAAGAAAAATCCTGCTACATATAACATCCTCTTGAAAAACTTACCAAAATTGTTGCTGCCAGCTGTTTCTTCCTCTCCACGTAAAAAGAGCTTACCGATAAAATAAAATAAGACGATAGTAGCAAGTATTGTTAAAAGCCTGGCAAAAAGTCTAAAGCTAAAAACGCCTAAAATTATGTACGTAATACCCAAAATAATTAGTATTGCATTAACCTTCAACTCTTTTATCTTTTTCAATTCTCTGCCCAAAAGGCAGAACAAGAACCCTTCTACTAAAATTAGAATCGTATAAATATTGAATGTAACAAGTGCAAATTCCTCACTCACCAGAGCAAAGAATTGCGACAGGTGCCTGGCACACCTACCATGCGATCATGTTGCACATCGTTATCTGCATAAAGGGGAATACAAAATAGCAGCTTCTTATTTTTCAGGCTGACAATTTGTCGGACTACGCCAAAATCCCGCAACTTTCTTCCATTGGTTAACAAGGAGGATATTGATTCGCCCTTCCGGTGTAATCAGTACCATGTCACCGTCGATTAGCTGTCTGCCTGAAATACGGAATGGACTACCCTTCTGTTAACCGGTTCGGTGATTGTATGACCGGTGATGGTGGCGCTATAGCCGAAATTGTCTGTATAACCGTCAGGTGTAACCAGGATTCGATCTTGCCGATTAAAGAGGTTATGCGATTTGCTGGTAATGACTCCGACTATGGAGTGGGGAATAGTTCAATGCAAGACTGTTTGACCAGCTCTTGTACTACCTGACCGGCAAAGATCTCCTCATAGGTGTTTTTTAAGACACGTCCCAGGAGAAAACGCTTATCACCGGTTCTGGCAAGCATGCGGGCTTCATCAGTCGGGTATATCTCTCCATAGAATAGCCCAGTTGTTCCATGTTGTTTCTAGCAAATCCATATGGGTTTAACGCCCGTAAGAACACACCATCAAGGCATCCCAATTCCTTCTTAAATAATCCATTTTTATTTGAATTTCATTAAAAAATCCTCGGATTTTAAAATCCGAGGATTCGTTATTTAAGGGCTATTTTTAATTTTGGAAATATGTTGATTTACTTTTTAGGTTTTACAAAACCGTGTATACAAATGGGCATAAATAAAAACAGCCTTGGGGAAAATTTTATTCACACCTGCCTAAATAGTTTTTTAATGGTTCCCTTAGCAGATCATAGCTAATTTCCACCCGATGCGGAATATCTATGTGTCCAAAGTAATTTTTTCCCTGTGGGCCATAGCCTTTCTCATCATCCCGCAAACGCCATATTTCCCCCATTAACAATTCGTAGAAACGTTCTTTACTCCATAAATCCTCTATCCTGTTATCAAACTCCATTTTGCGATTCATTTCAGGAATAAAGGGTGCATAACTAACCAGCAAAGTGTCTTTCGGAAGATATTGTTTTAAAGAAATATAACTCCGATATTGCAACAGAGGATCCTGCAACAAAGCTATCGAAGGATATTCTACTCCCTGCTCCTTTAAAACCTTCAAGGCAAATCGACTATTTTCACTACAATTGGTTGATCGGTTTTCAACCAAGATTCTCTCTGCCGGTATATGATAAAGCTTTCGGGCTATTTCGGTGAAAATATCCCCCTCACCGCCTTGCAAATTACAGTTTGCATATAGAGGATTCTCTCTGAGTTTTTTCCTGAGAATCTCCGTAGAGTGTCCGATGCCGCCGCACATCAGCAAATAATCACATAGTCCGACCTGATATGCCTGACAGGCCACTGCCGGAACACAAGGCAGATCATTGCCAAATACAACTAGTACAGCTACTTTGTCCAAACTGTACGTTTTTTGTAAATGATCTCGTGTGAACTTTTCCAAATTTCTAAACGCCAGAAAACGGCTTATGGTATTAATCGCTGTGTGAAATTCATCTTTCATATTCCGGCTCCTTTACTTTTTTATGGCCATGGTAACAAGCGTGTATCTTACTGTCTAAGTAGGTTACACATCTATTTACCATATAATTACTCCTCCACCCGTTCACTTGACTATACGTAAAAGAGTTACCGTTCTTGTTGAATAAAACGATAACTCCTCTACCTAATTTTACTATCATTCGGCTATAAATAAGCAAATGACTGTCCTGTATAAACAAAATACGGCATGCCACACAATATTAGGTAAGTACCTTACATGCCCAATTCACTTCTAGCATCGACAAGAGCTTCTATCATTTCCCGGAGTGTCGCTACCTTATCCGGTGCGCAGACAATCCCACTAGTGCCACCGGTACCGTCAGCCCCGGCTTTAATCACCTGGTAAACATCTTTTCCCGTGCTGATACCTGCCCCTTGCAAAACCAGGGTATCCGGTGAAATCTGCTTAACCGCCGTGTTACTTGTTTCCCTATAGTGAGCACTGCTGGTCTGTCCAGTGCCAATCAATTCAGTTGGCTCACAAATAAGAATATCCGGTTTTAGCTGAGCGATAGCCTGCGCTTCCTCAACAGAATCGGCACAGGCAATTGTATACATTTCTAAACTGTTGGCCAGCTTTATTGTTTTTACCAAATCCCGCAAATTCATCGGATGTTCAGCATGATTAAGAAAGGTAGCTTTCACGTTATAATATTGCAGAGCCGCTGGAAAGATATATCCCATCCCTCGCCCAGGAGCCAGCGGATCCATATGCTGCGCCGTCAAAAATATCCTTTCGGCAACCTCATTGATTGCCGGGAAATCAATGACCTGAGCTGTGTAAAATAAGTCAATGTTATATTGTTTAGCCAGACGGTCAGCTTCGACAGCCAACTCAACTACTTCTTTCCCATACAGATACCCCTTCGGATTGACTGAAAAAAAGGGGGTTTTAATCTTTCGTTTCATTGTGTTTCCTCTCGTATTGTCATATTTATAAACTAGAGGCCGTTAATAGGCCGCTTCCGGGAAAATTATATACCCTCTTTTTCTTCTTTTTGCTTTTCTGATCTATTTATTCTGTACTTACCTATGCATTATCCGAGCAAGCTATACCGGTAAGATCTTCCTGACTGCTTTCGCCAATCATACTTAAATCCACATATTTAAGATCCGCTGGCGCTTTACCGATTCCACCACAACAATCAATATATCCTTTTAAACACTCACGAATAGCTTTTTCCGCCACTATTCCCTCTTCCGCATATTGCAGATTAGCAGTGGATTCATGAATGGCGCGCCTAGCTGCTTTCATTAAATCTGTGCCCACATTCAGCTTACTGATACCAGTTGTAACAGCCTTGGCTAACAGTTCTTTGCCTGTCCCCGACCCACCATGTAAAACCAGTGGCACATCTACTTCTTTTTTTATATCGGCCAATCGCTGAAACTCCAACTTCGGTGTTCCATTATATTCACCATGAGCAGTTCCTACAGCAACAGCTAAGCTATCAATTTGTGTTCTCTCAACAAACTCACGAGCCTGTAATGGATCAGTCAACAGGCTTTGATTGATTACTATTTCCTGATAATTTTGACCGCTACCTACATGTCCGAGTTCCGCTTCCACTGTAACATTACAAGTCTTGGCAACACGAACGACTTCACTTGTCACACGAATATTCTCCTCATAAGGCAAACTTGAAGCGTCAATCATAACTGCAGTGAAACCAGCCCTAATCGAACGGACGACTGCATCAAAAGTCATACCATGATCCAGTTGTAATGCAATGGGCATATCTGTTTTACTAGCATAGTATTTAACCAGTTCACCTACTTCTTCTGGTGTAATAAAACGAAAATGAACTTCTGCCAAACCAACAATAATCGGACACGAGGTTTCCAAGCTGGACCGCAAAATCGCCCGCAAGCTTTGCAAATCCCATACATTGGGTTGAATTATACAATATTTTAAGTCTGAGGCCTTTTGCAACATTTCCTTTGTGTTTACCAACATAAACGAACATCCTCTCTAATTTAAGATTTAGTTATAAAGAACTATGTAGGTGACACTTTTATAGCTCAATAACCACTTTCAAACCTTGACCTGTTTTGACTAAATTAAACCCATCAATCAATTGTTCCAACGGCAAGACATGAGTAATTAATTTTGCTGCATCCACTGTTTTATCAGTCAATAGCTTATAAGCCTCTATATTCTGATCCAACCGGGAACCATAGGCTCCATGGATTGATACTTCATTGTAGTGAACAATATTCATATCTAAGCAATTAACTGCTTTTTCTTTAGGCAATCCGGCAAAAAAGCTAACCCTTCCACCCTTTCCGACAGACTTAAGAGCCTGTTCCTGGGCAATCGGAACGGAACAGGCCGTAATCGCCACATCCACGCCATTTCCGTTTGTTAATTCTTTTACCTGCCCCACCAAATCCACGTCCTTGGAATTAATCAACAAATCAGCACCGCATTTGCCGGCCAACTCTAATCGATTAGAATCAATATCAGCTAAAATGACGTTGGCACCATTTGCCTTGGCTAACAATACATGCATAGCACCAATTGGGCCAGCACCGATCACCAATACTTGATCACCTTTTTTTATATTTAATGGTTGCTGTCCATTAATAACACAAGATAACGGCTCTGCCAGACAATATTCCGACAATCTCGCACGGGGCGCCAGTTTGATCAAGTTACCGTTTGCAATCGCAGTAGACGGTACACGGATATATTCGGCAAAGCCACCATCTACGCTATAACCAAAGGCATTTGCTTGCGTACAAAAATTACTATGGCCTCGTCCGCAGTCTTTACAAGTTCCGCAAGCGATAGCAGGAGCCAAAATTGCATTTTCACCAGTCACATAACCACTCACGTTTTTTCCCACTTTATCAACAACACCAGTTATTTCATGCCCTAAAATCCGGGGCGGTATTACATTTGCCTGACCAAAACTATAAATCCTGACATCAGTACCACAAATAGAACAATACTTCACTTTGAGAAGAATTTCATCATCTCCGATTTGTGGGATGTCACGTTCTTCAATAACAACATTTTCTCGGCCATAATATACCGCAGCTTTCATAGTAGACACATCTCCCTCATTAAAGTAATTTTTGTAAAAACAGGAAAAGAACCATGAGAAGCGATTCTTTGCTAGCCCCCGGCCCTTTTCCTCTTTACCAAACTCTATGGACTTGTCTTCAATCATTTACTTCCATTTCCCAGAATCTATCACTTGTACTGAAAAACTTCTTGATGATATCTTTTATTTTTTAAAATCTAATAATAATTTTGAAGTTTCTTCATCAGTAATCAATCCATTTATACACTTTCCCTGTAAATAGTTGAGAAACAGCTTCTAAAGTTGGAAATAACCACAAGCATAGCCTTATTTTTTTTGCATGAAATATGGCAGGGTAATAAAGCAAACAGTATTTTAGCTCACAACAACGTTACTCACGAATAACTGTAATCTTAGAACCAACATTAAGAGCAGGTATTTGTTCCCCAATTAAATGAATGGAGCCGGGAAGCCTATCCGCCTCTGGTTTAACATTAAAGTCCAGAGTACAATGCCCCATGGCTAGTAAATTTTGATTAGCAACGTCACCAACACTGGTAACCCGATATGTCTTATCATCGATTTTTACAATATCGCCATTTGCAATTGATTTTTTTACAGAATTATTGTTGTGTTTATAACACACTTCCTGTAAAAACTCCGGAGCTTCAGCTCCAAATAAAACAAGAAGTTTTTCATCATTTAAAAGTTGAACCGCCATATCCCCGATTGCAAAAACTTCCGTTTCATAAATTACTTCCTGCATAACAATTCTTCTCCTAGATTATATAATTTATACCCCTAACACCAGGGAGTAGACACCTGCTACCAATACAGCTATCGGTCCTGTAATAAAACGCCCTATCAGTATGGCCGGCACCGACACTTCAATGGTCTCAGGATCCGCTTCGCAAAGACCTACGCCTACCGGGATAAAGTCACATCCAACCTGAGCATTAATTGCAAACAATGCCGGCAATGCCATGGATGGAGGAATATGTCCCAGACCGATTTCCGTACCGACTAAGACGCCGATAACCTGAGCAATAACCGCGCCTGGTCCCAGCAAAGGAGACAACACCGGGAAACCGCAAATCATTGATAAAAGAACCAGACCTGGCAAGGAGGAAGCCAGCGGACTCAACGTCTTAGCAATTACATCGCCAATGCCGGTTGTTAAAATAATACCGATCAAGGCCGACACGAAGAACATAAAGGGTAGAACTGTTTCCATAATTACATCTTTCGTTTCTCTACCAGCCTGAAAAAACGTTGATGTAAATTTCCCTGCCAAACGCCCAAACTTAGTCATAAATTTTCCTATCGCAGAGTCATTCATATTCATAATTTTACCTCCTAGTATTTGTTATCAGCCTTCAACAATCTTTACCGTATCCACAGTAGCTCCCGAGAGATAAATTCCTTCCTTTGCATGCTGACCCATGGGACCGCTCGGTGGGCCGCCATTAATATTGATTGTCAAGATCTTCTTCATTGGCAATATACCAAGCCGGCACGTACCGCCGCAATCAATAACAGCACACGCTACTTCCTTGTCCGGCACCGAATTCTTCAATCCGTCAATAGCTATACCACCCGTTAACTCTGCAATCTTTTGTGCAAGAGGATCAATTCCTCCACCTGTAATGGAAAGGATTTTGTCTTTTCCCGGCACAGGCTTTATAACTAACGGCGTTCCCC
The DNA here is from genome assembly GCF_900110485.1 of Propionispora vibrioides. Taxonomy (NCBI): domain Bacteria; kingdom Bacillati; phylum Bacillota; class Negativicutes; order Selenomonadales; family Sporomusaceae; genus Propionispora; species Propionispora vibrioides. Next base: position 26,828 of record NZ_FODY01000006.1, read on the forward strand.
AACCGCCACGTCCTTTAGAGACTTCAACTGCTTTATATTCCATTTAAGCTCCTTCCTTTCCTAACTATAATTTTAAAATACAGATTTAATGTCAATTTAACGTAGTAGCCCCTGTTCCTGCATTAACATCAATACCTTTTTTCTTAGCAAAATAAATCCAAAGCCGTTCGGTAACCAGTCCTCTAATCAACGCCACCGTTATACCAGCAACCAAATATCCTACAGCCAGGCCGGCAACCGGCAATCCCAAAGTTACTAATCCCTGCGATACACCCAGCCAAATAAATAACTCCGAGGGATCCGTATGCGGGAAAAGTCCGGTAAAAGGATGGCCCAACGCACAAATTGCATCAAAAAATGCTCCTTTATATTTCTGCGGTAGAAAACGTCCCATCGTAAATGCCATCGGATTGGCCAAGATAAGCCACGACAACGACGGCAGCACGACATACCGGATAATAATACTGTTGGCCCCTTTTTGCGCTAGTGCTTCAAGTTTTTCTTCACCAATAAATTTGACAATTGCTTTAACAACCACCAGTAAGCAGGCCAGCGTCGGAAGAATTCCAGTAATTAATGACACCAACGTTTTTCCGCCTGCTTGGAACATCGACATAAAATATACCGAAGCATTAACAACAATATCCATAAATCAATTACCTCCCTGTTTAAATATTCTCGAGATTTTACCCATTCTGCTACGCTCTCCCTCATGCTCCTTTCCACATTACTATAAATAATTCTAGGGAACCGCTGATTTAATGAGCCTGTCGGCCTGGCAAGAGATTTCTTCATCTGACAAGGAAGCAAAATCTGCTGACGCAGCCAGACAGGAAAAAATCCGTCAGGACATGCGGTGCGAATAAATCAGTAGTTCCCTAGTGATCATACCTAACGAGGATCATTTACTTAATAACATGTTTTTTTACTATTGTTCAACTGTCCGACTAAACATAATGCTGTCTTTATATAGCTTAACTTCGTATTTACAGCGATCACTTCGTACTATAGACTGTGTCATCTCAAAGATCTCCTCAGTCTCAAGGTAAGAAATACGTTCGACAAAATATCCACTCATACCGGGTTTGCACTGTAATAATTCTGCTTCATATTTTTTTAATATAATCGGTTGGTACGTCTCTACCGCATAATATGCTTCTATTGATGAGAGATCTTTTAGAATCCGGTACAACGAATCATGTTCGAGCATTTCCTTTGTTAAATAGGGACAGAATTTTGAGGGAATAAATGTAGTTTCCAATAACAGCGGCTCGCCATTTGCCATACGGACTCTGACAACCTCAAATATATTTTCTTCTGAATCGCGAATTTTCAATCCCTTCATTAGATCTCGAGACACTTTCCTATTCGCAAATCGAATGACTTTAGAGTCTGGTTTTAACCCTTGTTGAATCATGTCATTTGAAAAACTATATACATTATCAAGCTTACGCCGTAATTTAGGCTTTGCCACATACGTTCCCTTGCCCCTACGCCGGATCACCAAACCATCCTCTTCCAAGCTTCCGAATGCTTGCCTTACCGTCGAACGACTGATTTTGTACGAATCCATAAACTCCACTTCTGATGGCAGCAAGTCACCCGGCTTTAAAACAGCAGAAGTAATGTTTCTCTTAATAATCGAAACCAATTGATAATATAATGGAATGCCATTATCATCCACTAGTGTTCCCTGTAATGCAGGATTTTTTTCCATATGAGCTTTCTCCCTTATCTCCATCTGTTGCAATGATAGAGATATTTCTCAGGATTATTCTCTGCATTGCTCTTTTATCATGATCTACACAGCCAAAAATATCATTGTGGGAACAACCGGTTTGACTAATAATTATCTGCTTTACCAGCAGCAACAGCTGACTCACCCAGCACAACAGGCACCGATTTGTAGCCAACCCCCATACGGTCAATTCCCATATCGATCAGTTGCAGGAAATGCTCGCGAGTCCGAATGCAGCCACTACCCTTAACTTGACACTTATCGCCTACTTCCTCCATCATCACCTTGATAATTTCTGGAGTGGCACCATGTGCTTCGAAGCCAGTTAAAAAGCCAGTGCTCGTTTTTACAAAATCAACGCCTGCAGCTACGCAGCATTGGCATGTTTTACGAACTTGTTCTTCCGTAAGTGCATCCGTTTCAAAAATCACTTTCAATTTGCGGCCATATTTATGGCATGCATCTGCACACGCTTTGAGATCTGCTGTCACTTTGTCATACATTTCACCACGAATCCAACCAAAGTTCGCCACAACATCGACTTCTTTGACCGAGTCATATTTAGCAACCACTTCAATTTGTTGTACTTTAGATTCGGTAGAACTCGTGCCAAAAGGAAAATCACATACCGGACATAACATGGTCTCCGTATTTTTCACATATGGTTCGCAAAGTTCCATATATCCCGGATTAATGCAAATGGTTGCGCAGTGACGTTTTACTCCGTCTTGAGTTAACTCGATAATCTCTTTTTCAGTAAATTCCGGTTTTAGAACTGAATAATCAATATACCGCGCCAATTCTTTTGGTGACATCTCAATTGCTTTTTTAGTTGGTTTCATTTCTAATTCCTCCATAATTCCTTTTAACTTTTTTATTTTACAACCAAATCGAGTCTCAATGTATCAAATGTATGATACATCTGGTATGTTAAATATACTATTCTTTTTCAGTTTTGTAAAGTCCATTTTTTGATTAATTTGTTTTTTTTGATAATTCTTTTTTCTTGTCTACTAAAAACAACTATTCGAGCCTTCCCGCATGTTCGAAGCTATGAATCACACATCTATATCCAAGTATTCTTCGTTATTTGCCAAATTTTCCGTTTAGTCTGATAATTTATCATACACAAAAAACCTCTTCTAGTTATTCTTCTACCGCACTCACTACCTTTTGATTATTAAACATCAGAAAGTTATCAACCGCATTCAATATTGCTTTTTTAGTTTGCATATCCATCTTTTCATAATTTTCTTCAGTTAGATTATGCAACGAATGATTATTTAGATAATTGAAAGGCTTAAATCGAGCAAAACTGGATCTTCCTGCCATTCTTTCCGCTTTCATAATATTCCCCAGCGGATCAATACAAATTAGAACAACAACACCTGCCTTCAAGCGTCCATAAGAACGACCTATAACAACTCGTCCTTCCTCCCTTAATCGCTTAAAGCGTGCATTAAAATGCTTCATTTGCCAATATCCTAATATTCCTTGAATACTCCATAAAAGGGCTATCAATATGATAAATTTCCACATAGCAAACTCCATTTTTAATATTTTACTGCTTAATCTTGGTGTAATCTTTCTTTTTACAGAACAAGCTATCTAATTAGGGCTTGTTGATAAAATACCAGAATCTCCCCTAACAATGCTTTTTGTGCCATATTTCATTATTTTTTTAATAGGAACCGCTATCCCTAAAAAATTTCGCGTGCCCTTTAGGGTATAATTCGTCTGGCACAAAAATAACTGGTCATGAGTCATTCCGTTAATTTACACACAAGCCCTAGCAAAATTGTCTGTAGACCTAAAAAATTAGAAATTCCCTTTCTTGTTCCTCTTGATTACTAAAGCAATTAGTTCATCCGGGTCAGCTTTCCACCGTACTCCTCAATTTTTGACTTCCAATAATTTTTCAATTCTTTCTCGGGCACATAATATTCCTCTTGCTCATATCCAATTCGCTTTGCTTTAGAAACACCCATTTTGTGATAAGGCATCACTTCAATAGCAGCTAAATTTGGATATCGTTTGCACATATTTGCAATACCTCTGAGATGTTCTTCACTGTCGTTGACTCCGGGAATCAACGGACACCGTAGAACGATCTTTGCGCCACGCTCGTAAAGGCAGTGTAAATTCGCAAGAATCAGTTCATTGGAGACTCCCACCAGCTTTTTATGTGTCTCTTCACTGGTTGCCTTATAATCCCACAAGAATGTGTCGATATAGGGCATAATTTGGATGTAATTTTCCAAGGCTGAAAACCCGCTTGTTTCCAACGCCGTCATGATTCCTTGCTCTTTTGCCAGCTTTGCCAGTTCGATGGCAAACTTCGCCTGCAGCATCGGCTCTCCTCCGGAGATGGTCATACCGCCTCCAGAGGATTTAAAATAACGTGCGTCCTTGACCACTTCCGCGACCACTTCTTCTGCGGTCATCAGTTCACCCACAAGACGTAAGGCCCGATAGGGACAGTGACGTGCCAAATCCCGCTTCTGATCATCGCTCAACTTTTCAGTACTTTTTATATCCCTATAGATATGTCCGCACCGACCACAATGGGTACAATTCCGTTCGTAATATTGCAAACCAATACCGCAAGACAAGCCTTCGGGATTATGGCACCAAAGACAGCGCAACGGGCACCCCTTAAGGAATACATTGCTTCGTATTCCAGGGCCATCATGAATTGAAAAATGCTGAATTCCAAAGACTAATCCCTTTTCCACAATTACTCTCCGTACATTGTCCGAGTCAAAATTTCTTTCTGCAGGGTTCGATCCAAATCCACGAAGAACTCGCAATAACCACCGACGCGAACGATCAGGTCTCTGTGCTTATCGGGATGGATCATTGCGTCCTGCAAATCTTCGGCATTGGTGGTATAGACCTGAATTTGTGGACCACCATTGTCGATATAGGTTTTCAACACCTGCTTCATGGCGTTCCTGCCGGAATCATCCGCAAAAAAAGAGGGATTCATTTTAAAGCTTAACGCAAACGCACCTGTAATCTTGTCTGCCTCCAGCGCCAGTACAGAATTCAGAAGCCTTGTGGGACCATTGACATCCATCCCTTGACTAGGTCCCATACTGTCACTGAAAGGTTCGCCCTTTTTACGTCCATTTGGTGTCGCCTTAGCGATCTCGCCGTGGTAGATGTGGAAGAAATATCCGAACAAAGTGGACACAAACACATCACCCATGCCCCGCTTGTTCAGTGCAGAAACCTGCTGCGTGAAATAGTTCAGGACTTCATTTGCCACTTTATCAACATCACTCTGATCATTGCCATAATGCTGACCACACTCAATCAGCAGATTGCGTTCGTATTCATAGCCCTCGAAGTTCGCGTTTAGCACTTCGTTCAGATGCTCTAAGGTCATGCTTTCGTCTTCAAAGATAACCTTTTTGACTGCATACAAGGAATCCGCCGCAGTCCCGATGCCATAGGCATACACCGACCATTCCATAGGCAACTCAGCGCCGCCTTGTAGCATATCTTTACCATTTTCTATGCAGCCATCAATTAACAGGGAAGAATAGGGATCGAAGCAGCGATTCTTCATATTTGCTTTCTTCTGAACAGCTTCCTCGAAGTCCGCTTCGATTGCGGCATTCAATTCCGCCTTGTAAGCATTCATATAATCGTCGAAAGTATTGATCGTACAGGTTCCTTCAGCATACTTGCGCATGACCTCTTCAATCAACACTGGGAACGCAATAGATTCGCAAACACCATAACTGGGCTGTTTTCCGGGAACTTCCAGTTCTACGCAACCCATGTTGTAATAATCATTTGCATTTTCCTGAGAGAAACCCAGGCTCATCAGGCTGGGAACCCATATCTCATCGTTCAACAGCATGGGCTGACCGGAACCGGCAGCTGTGGTGTTGATTGCTTCATCATACAGCCAGTCAGGATTCTTCCGGTTGATGCGCAGTCCAATATTAGGATAAGGCACACGCAAATCGGCAGCCACCTGCAGACAAATTCTGGTTAGGTCATTGGCTGCATCGTTGCCTTCTCTGTCGACGCCACCCAGAGTTACGCTTTCCACGGTTCTCATTCTGGGCTCGTTTACCTTCAACCAGACGCACGCGAGCAGATCTTTCGCAAAATCTTCGGTAATTTCGCCAGCGTCCAGATCCTTTTTATAGAAAGGATACAGATATTGGTCGATGCGCGCCAAAGACAAAGCAGAGCCGCCCTGGATATTGGCAATGATGTGCAGCATCCACATCAGTTGCGTTGCTTCATAGAAGTTCGATGCCGGAGCTTCCGCAACGGTATCCAAAATCTCGGCCATCCGCTTCAGCTCTTCGGAGCGTTGCAAGGTAACAGCGGCAGCTTCGCTTTCAGCACGGGCCGTTTGCGCATAACGGCGGATAAACGCAATGGTCGCGTCCGCCGCGATGACAGCAGCCTGATAATATTCCTTTTTGTCTGCATCCTCAGCCGCCTCATACAGAGCCTGCACCTGATTGCGTGTGGCCTTCAGCCCTACCTTGACAATCCGCTCATAATTCAGACTGATATGGTTGCCGATAAAATAGGGAAGCGAATCAAATAGCTTTTTGTCTTCACTATCGTACTCAATTTTGAAAGAACGCTCCAGTTCGCGGCCAATTTCATAAGGCTCAATGTCCTGGCCCTGATACCGTTCCTTCATCTCTGCGATTGTGCCCTGTAGATCATCGTAAGGAATCGAAGCGTCCTGGTGAACGCGGGCCATCAGCGACCAGCGGCTCTTTTTACTGCCAAAGTTCTCTTCAAAGCTCTTGACATGACCTTCAGCAAATTCGATAGTATGACTAATATTTTTTTTCCTCTTTTTGTCCAAATAGGTCTCGATGATCTGAATAGCTTTTGCCCGTCGCTCATCTTCGGATAAAATATCCTTTTTCAAAGGACACTGACCAAGCATAGTGCCAGTAATCAGTTCATAGGGAAAAACGACTTGCGTTGTTCTCTCCATAACGTTCTGAAAGGCTTTTGCACGACGAATCTGGATCGGTTCCCCCACGGTTTTCCTCAGCGATTCACCAACGTATTCGTACAGTCTCTTTTCACGTACGCCCTTGTTCAAATCCAGGATTAAAGTTTTTAGATTTTCAATTCTCTGATTCATAAATTCTCCTCCTAAACAGATTTGGTAAAACGTATCTCAAGGGGGGGCACGAACCTTCTGCTTGTTCAGCCCCAACTATCTTTGAATCTGCTGCCAATCATAAGCAGATCTTTCGATATTGATCATAAATTTGTTTATCTATAAACATATTACAGCCAGATATGTTTGTCGTCAAGCATTATAATGCGAGTTCTTATAAATAAACAGATTATTTCTTTACGCCTTTGATCACTCATGATAAAATACAAATAAATTAAGAATTTTTCTATTCATACTTAGACATTGTTATGAAATGCCAATGGATCAAAAGGAGAATTTGTTCATGGTCGAAAGAATTGAATATATACTGAATAAACTAGATGAAACCGGCGTACTAAATGTGAATGAATTGGCTGAAGAGCTCAAAGTGTCTTCGGCAACTATTCGAAGAGATTTTGCGGATCTCGAAATACAAAGAAAATTGAAGCGAATCCCGGGAGGCGCTATTAAGCCACTTGACAGTTCTATTGTTACATTAGATTCAGATTTAAGAATGGCCAGTAAGCTACAATTGAATAGTTCCGGTAAAAAAATGGTATGTGAAATGGCTTGTAAAGAGGTTCGTGATGGCGAGTGTATTTTTATTGATGCAGGAACGTCAACGGTGCATATGTTCAAATTACTACAAGATCGCCTTATCACCATTGTGACGAATAATTTTTTGCTCTCATCTCAGATTACACCGCCAATTACAGCTCGCATTATCGTTGTAGGTGGATTATATTTGGCAGACTATGCACTGACATATAGCTCTACCGCTATCAATGAAATACAAGGTTACAATTTCGACCGTTGCTTTATCACTTGCGCCGGAGTTGATATCCACAAGAATTTCTCATACTCCACAGAAATTGAAACGAGAAATCTCAAAAACCTTGTATGTCAGAGATCTAAGTACCGCTATTTACTGCTTGATCAATCAAAGTTAGATACGATTGGATTTTGCACCTTAGAACCGCTGACCTCTTTTGATACTGTTTTCTGTGATCAAAAAAGAGAAGACATGGAATATCCGGATAATTTCCGCTTTTACCAGTCAATTTCGAATTGACAATTATCATTTTCAACTTTATACATTCATATCTATTTAAGAGATTGTGAAAGGTGAGAGGAGCAAGAATTATGCACAAGGTCTTAATAAAAGCACAAAAAACCTTTGTATGATCCAAGAGATAACTCTGGATAATACAAGGGCTGTAATGATATTCCCCTTCTTTTTTTATTATCTTTATTAGCAATGAGCAACCGAATAACAGATTCTCACAGTTTAATTGAAGACATCTCCATGTCCTTTCTGGTTTAAATTTACGTGAGAACTAAGTCATAACATAGAATGGGGGGATTACCCCTATTTTTTTACATTTATTCTTTGTTAGAACGAATTGTCCTTACTTGACGACCGTCTAATTGCCTCCGCCAAGAGTGGCACCTTCAATTTAAATCCGGCGAAGTGTTCCTACATCGGCTTAATCCAAGGTAAGGTCAGGCGGCAAGGTTCCGTCCCGGCCCATACCGAAGAGTATCCTCGCTATCACGGCTTGAGCCGATATCGCGCAGGTCAGACTGGCCAGGTTGCCGATCCAGAAGTATAGCGGCTGCATATAATCAGCCTGAAGCTACAGAGACATCGAAAAACCCGTATTAGGATTGGCAATCTCCTTCCAGCTTGACGGCCAGGCAATTTGGCAAAAGTAGGCAACCAGTAATTCCTCTGGTCGGCAGCCACCAACAACCACTCGACCGACCGGGTCCTTAACACAGTGGAGACACAGGCTTCCGGCACATCGGAACTTCAGTCGTTGACGGCGGCGGCTCAGTATTTTTTTTGAATACGGTCAGGACAAAAGTGCAGCAACATTCTTTTTGAATGGCACTGCTTTCATTTCATCGCCCACCTTTAACATTTCACAATAATTAACTCAATTCTTCTAACAAAATCTAGCCAGCTTGATTAATGCATTGAGCAAAAGCACCAAGGACATCGGCGACGTGGACATCCCGCCGATGTCCTGAAAAAATAACTGGCAAATAAAAGAGGACTCGGTGCGGCCGAGGGCTTACTGCCACATCCGAAAAATAGCCTCGCACACAGTTGTATCGGCGCACCAACGCGAAGGGATGGCAGGGAACATTCCCGACCATCCCTTCGTAAAACAACCGGCCATTTTTTTGTCCTTCAAAACTTTGATTTATAACAAAAAACGGCTTTCAGCTTATGCTGGCGCCGTTTTCTGTGACAAAACCTGCTTCTAAAATTCAACCATAGTATTTATCAGCTAAATCATACTTAGATAATTCCCATAACTGATAAAGCTCCTCCAAAGATAAAAATCAGTCCCATTATCTTTACAACAGATACTTGCTTTTTTGTAAGTAAATAATAGATTAAAAAGGTAGTGAGTAAAGGTAAAATGCCAGGCATAATTCCATCCAAAAGCTTCTGCAAAGACACTATCGTTTGCCCATTATAGGCTATTTTAGTAGATACGCTGACAAAACTTGCCGTTAACCCACCTATTACAGTTAAACCCAAAACTGATAATACTTCTGTGAATTTTTTAATTCCTCCACTAGCTAAAAGGGAAGAAATTGCTCCAGTCCCTAATTCATAGCCCTTTTTAAACAGCCACCAAGAAAGGCCGGTAATAATTGCAACATAACTTATAAAAAAGAAAATTGGACCGAAAACATTTCCGGCTTGCGCCATGCTTATACCGATACTGAGCAGAATGGTATTTAGCAAACCTGCAACCATTGAGTCACCAATACCGGCGATAGGCCCCATCATCCCTGATTTAACCGAATCAATAGTCTCTTCAGAAATATCACTGCCATTAGCTTTTTGCTCTTCTAAAGAAGTGATAATCCCCTGTACTATCGTACAAGATTGGGGTTCACTATTAAAGAATTTCAAATGCCGTATTAACCCTTCTTTATATTCCGTACTATTACTGGCCAATTTTTTTATCGCTTTTTCCATACTCAAAGAAAAAGCTACATTTTGCATTCGTTCCCAGCTCCAACAAACCGTATGATAATGAAACCAGGTAATCCATACGTTAAAAAGATCTCTCTTACTAAGCTTTTTAGTCTGATTATTATCCATAATTATGCAATCTCCTCATTTTTATTTCTCAAATAAAGAACTACAAAAGCTAAGGAAATTCCAATAACAGACAAGGGTACAATACTAATTTTCAAAACAGCAACCATAACAAACCCAATCAAGAAAAAAGACCAAAGGCTAAATTCATTGATCATCATTTTCAAGAGTAGCGCCATCCCGATGGCGGGCAAGATGCTTCCGATTGTACCTAATGCCGTAGTTAACCAGGCCGGAATTAATGCTGATAAATTATTTCCATAAGCAGCACCAAAATAAACGACTAGAAATGCCGGTACAAACCGTAAGGCAAAGCCAAGTAATTGAGGGAGAAAAATACCGGCAAACCTCATTTTCGCCAGACTGCCTTCTGCGGCATACTTATCTACCATATGAACAAAAAACACATTGATTGTTGAGAAGGCATTCCAGGCAAATACCCCGATTAAACCAATAGGTACTGCCAGGGAAACCGCCACTTGCGGGGATGAATTAGTAATCATAGCGAGAGCCGTTCCAATAAATCCGGCAAAATTTAAATCCGCAGCCATGGCGCCCCCCGGCGAAATAGCCCCCAGGAAAACCATGTTGATAGTAGCACCAATGATCATGCCCGTTTTTACATCTCCCAGAATTAACCCGACCAAGGTTCCCGCCACCAAGGGACGTCCGATTCCATACCAGCCACCGGTTGCTCCCAAAAGCCACGGCGTATGAATGGCCCCCAAATAAGTGACTAGACCAATTAAAACTGCCTGCAATAACGATACTTCCATCAGAAACTCCTCCCTTATATTCCTTTTATGTTTTTAAACAAAACTTTTTCACCGTCAGGCACCAATTGGAAATAAATGTGTAACCCTTGACTATCCAAATAGCGAAGAGCCTCCCATTCTTCATTTAGTAAATAAGCATTCTTTGCTACCATTTTTGCTCCCGGTTTGGCACTCATGGGACCGATATTCAATTCACCCAGAGTAACTCCATTTTCACATAGTTTTCTTACGGTTTCGGGTGTTTTGAAAATAAGCATGACCTTTTCATCGGTATTTACAGCTTCATTAATCTTTTTGGTTCCTTCTTCGACTGTGCAAATATTCAAGGTAACGCCCCGCGGTGTGGCCATTTTCAGAATTTCTAAGGTAAACATATCTTTGGCAACCTTGTCATCAACAATAATTACCCGTTTGCATCCCATGCTTGGAATCCAGGTTGTTTGAACCTGACCGTGAATCATTCGATCATCGACTCTGCAAAATACAATCATTTTCTCACCTCCTTTACTTTCCTAATAAGCTATCTAATGAAATTTTTTCAATAGATTCCTTACCATTTTTCATAGCGGTATCGGCAATTTCATTTAGGCTCAAACACTCTCTATTCATTAATGCTTCAATTACCACGCTGAGATTCATCCCCGTTACCACTTTAAATTTACAATTCCTAAAAACAGAAAGACTTGCATTAAAAGGACTTCCGCCTTTTATATCGGCCAATAGGATGATCTCTTCCTTTTGTATCTGCTCTGCAATCGCCTTAATTCTTTTTTCAAATGTCTCAATTCCGTCATCGGTAAGACAAACAGCATGCACCCCTTCCATATCACATCGCAAAATCATCTTAGCTGAACTAACAAGAGCCTCAGCTAAAGGACCATGGCTCACTAAAACAACCTGTACCAAGACTTATTCTCCTTTCTATCCCCACATTTTAAGATCGTACACTCATTTATTATGCAATTACCATGCCATATGACTTATCAAAAAAAACCTTATATTCTCTATGGTTTAAGACTACACATTTAACCCAAGCCAAACCGCACATGTCACACACATGACACAGATTGCATCCGGTACAAGCGTACTAAGTTGAAAGGCAAAGCCTATTATACACTTCCCCCTAACAGGCACAAAAAAATATGGCCAAAGAACTTTTGCATGTCTTCTTTGGCCACACCGTACTCACTCCTATTAACTAATCTTTATACTATATTGACAGCAAAATTCTTCTCCCATCTCCAGCCTTTGCATTCCTTCTTTATCTTTAAATATCTTTCTCTCATTCCTATTGTCGGAAACTCCATACCAAGGTTCAATGCAAATAAAAGGAGCTCCTCCATTGGGTCTTGACCATATTCCCAGGTAGGGAAACCTCGCAAAGTCTATTTGTATGACCTTATCAGACTTTTGACTTTTTAACGCAACTGACTTGGATTTTAAATTTTTTAGAATAATTGCGTCTTGTCTAAACAGCTCTGCCGTCAGGGGAAGAGTATCACTATCCTGCAAAATTTCTTCGCACTCACCCGACAACAGTCCCTTATGTAAAAGATAGCGGACTGTTGTCTCCTGCGCCGAAAACTTCAGATAATAATCCTCCCACCGTTCTCCGGCACCTAGCGGACACCGAAAGGCAGGATGAGCACCAATCGAAAAATAAATGGTTTTATCATCTTGGTTAATTACTTTATATTCTATGGACAATACATCATCTTGTAATGTGTAGATAATGAAAAGCTCGAATTTACCCGGATATTTTTCCAATGTTTTGCTGTTAAAAAGCAGCCTAAAAACAGCCTTTTGCGAATTTTGTAAAACAATTTCAAATTCCATGTCTCGGGCAAAGCCATGCTGGGACAATTGATAGGTCTGACCGTCAAGTTCATATTGGTTATTGATTAATTGTCCCACAATAGGAAATAACACAGGAGCATGCCTGCCCCAATAACCCGGATCAGCCTGCCATATATATTCAGTTCCATTTTGTTTCAATTGCAGACTGCACAGTTCAGCACCCAAACTTTTAATACAGGCAATTACCTTCTGTGTCTCAAGCTTAACTAACATAGTTTGCCACCTCTTGTTTATTTACAAATTAATTTTTATGACCATAAACATACGTTCTAGAAGAACCCGCCTAGATACTCCTTTACTTCAAATAAATTCGCACATAACTTATAGGCAAATTTCTTTATTTCAGCGTCCGGTTCTTTCAAATCCGGTACATGAATCCCCATCATTCCGCCACGATAAGCCGCCTCTATGCCAGCTTGAGAATCTTCCAAAACAAGGCATTTCACTGGATCGGCCTTGAGTTCTTCTGCTGCCTTTAAGAATATTTCAGGATCCGGCTTTGAATTTGTTACATCATCGCCACAAACTATCACCTGAAATTTCGTCCTTAAGCCCGCCATCTCTAATAAATAAATCGCTTTTTTTCGATTCGAAGAAGTTGCCAACGCTAGTTTACAACCCTGTTTATCCAAAAAATCCAGCAATTCATATGCTCCGGGTTTGACTGACACGCCATTCTCACGTATTGACCTAAACATAACAGCATCTTTATGCTCCCGAATTGTCGCTATTGGAAAATCCTCGCCATATAGTTTAACAAGCATGTCATTAACCATGGTAGGCTTTCTCCCGGCTAACTGATTGTATATGTCCGCTTCCATGCTATATCCAAATTCGCCCATCACTTTTTTCCAGGAGATAAAGGACGCTCGTTCTGTATCAAGCAACGTTCCATCCATATCAAAAATAATACTTTCCATTTCGCTACGCAACCTCCTTTACATATTTTATTTTATAATAAAAATTGCTCCAGCTCATACGGGGACCAGTTTTTATTTTTGTTATATATTGTCATGTTACATCGTGATGATGGTAGATTAACAGGAGTGGCCATTTGACTGATCTATTATTTAACAAACACACTAGAGAGTTACTGCCAAAAACTCACAATGACCAGTTACTGTAAATGCATCATCTTGAGCAGGAATAAAGATGGTTTCGCCTTTCTGAAAATTTAATGTTCCCGAAGTGCCGCGTAATTCAGCCTTACCGTCCAAGCAGATCAAAGCTATAAAGCTTTCCTGGCTACTGCAAAATCGCACTGTACTATCGACACGATAGCGATAGGTATTAAAATAACGACATGAACGCAGCAACTGAATAACAGCCTCAGATGTTGTAGATAAAGTCAGTTCTGGATCAGTATTCAGTATTCCGGGTTCTACATCGGCAACATCCAGTGCTTTTTGGAGGTGTAACGACCGCTTATTACCATTGACATCCAAACGATCAAAATCATATAGTCTATAGGTTATATTTGAGCATTGTTGTATTTCGCAAATTACAATTCCTTTGCCAATAGCATGAATTTTGCCCGCTGGGATAAAAAATACATCCCCTTTGTGTACAGGAAGTTTTCTCAGCACTGTATCTATTTCGCCTCTCTGAATTGCGGTTCTTAGTTCCTCTTTAGTCACCATTTGATTAACGCCCACATATAAACATGCTCCAGGCTCATGCTCAAGGATTACCCACATTTCTGTTTTTCCGCTATCACCCTCGTTTGCTCTCGCATAAGCATTATCAGGATGTACCTGAATGGAAAGTGTGTCTTTTGCATCAATGAACTTAATTAAAATAGGAAGTTTATTACCAAAGCACTTGGCTTTTAGTCCAAGACATCCTACTCCTACTTCCTTTATATAAGCCTCTAATGTATAGCCGGAATAAGAGCCGCTGGCAATAGAAGATTGTCCATCTTCATGTATAGATAACTCCCAGCTTTCTGCGATAATATCCTTTTCACTTTGTTTACCATATTGCGTTCCTAGCTTAGTCCCACCCCAAAGATAATCTTTATACGCCGGTAACAGTTTTACAGGTTTATACATAAGTAATACCTCCTTTTTATCATTTTCAAAAAAAAAGAACCGCAAGCGGCTCCTTCTCTCAACGCAAATTCCCTATCCACCGATTCTCACAGCTAAACCTTTCGCCTTTCCAATTTCACAGAAGGGAACCAGTTCTTCATTTTTTAACATGGGAAGCTCATCCTTATAAGGATACTCCAAACCAAGTTGGGCAAACTTACTCTTACCTAATGTATGATAAGGTAAAAGATGAACGGTGGATATGTTATTCTCCAACGCTATTTTATATATCCCGTCAATAGTATCCTGATTATTGTTAAAACCGGGGACCACCGGAACACGCAATATAATCATTTCCGCCTTCTGCTCGGCTGCAGCCTGCAGATTCTGCTTTATCAGACTTAAATCGCCGCCGGTAAATTCTTTTAGTATGACCGGATCGCAATGCTTGAGGTCGAATAAGAACTGATCAACAAGGGGAATCGCTTGGCAAAATTGCAAAGGATTAACCTGCCCCGTCGTCTCAACCGCTGTGTGCAACCCTGCCTCTTTACTCTCTCGCAAAAGAGCCAATGCACCTTGAAACTGAAAAAAAGGCTCGCCACCGGATAATGTTATGCCTCCTCCGGAGTTACGGTAGTAATCATGATCCCGCATAACAATACGCAGAATCTCAGAAGTAGTCATAACCTTGCCGGCGAGATAAAGTGCGTTATGGGGACAGACTTCGACGCATGCACCGCATGTAGTACATGCCCTCCGGTCAATGTTTAACCGATTATCCGAAAGCTTGATTGCGTCAACAGGGCAAACCGACGCACACCGGCCACATGCCACGCATTTAGATTTAATGTACATCAACCTGGTCTCAATGTGCCAGGATTCCGGATTGGCACACCATGGACAACGCAATGGACAGCCTTGCAAAAATACTACCGTACGGATACCGGAGCCATCATGAATGGCAAACCGTTCTATATCAAATACACGCACCAATTGACTACTCAATTACATCACTCGCTATTAATCATATAGTACACGACTCATTACCTCTTGCTGGATATCCGGTGCCAAATTAACAAACACCGCCGAAAATCCACTGACACGGACAAGAAGGTTGGGATACAGTTCGGGACGTTTTACAGCGTCTTCCAAAACCCCCTTATCAAGAACCGTCACCATCAAATGACAACCGCCTTTTTCAAAATAGGTTTTGAACAGAGCTTTGATAACCTGTCGATTTTCCTTAAACATTCTTCGGGTGAACTTGATATTCTGCACCGAACCGCCATGATATTTGGGATCGAATTTCGCCAGGGAATTCAGCATAGCCGTAGGTCCGTTTTTATCAGCGCCACCCTGGGGGTTGTTGGCCGGATTCATATACATTCCGGTCAACCGGCCATCTGGAGATGCGGCGGTACGGCGGCCCCATTCCGTATTGACCTGGTTGTTGCTGATTACAATCAGATAATATTGCATACCGGCCTTAATCCCACTGTCGCGCACTCCCATGGCGACATGGTTATAAAGATCCACCGCCAAATCATCTGCCGTATCAAGATCATTGCCATATTTATCACAGGCTAGACAATCCTTGCGGATATTTTCGTAACCCGCAAAATTCGCCCGTGTTGCCTTGACAATCTGCTCCAAAGTATATTTGCCAGTATCGTAAACCAAGTGCTTAATAGCCACTAAAGAGTCAGACGTATTGATGTTGCCATAAGTTTCATTCGTCCCACCAAGATAACGAACACCGCCATCCAGCAACGCCTTACCTCGATCAATACAATCATCCATCAGCATGCTGGTAAACAGGAAGGAAACCTGGTCGTTCATTACCTTATAGGAATGCATCTGCGCTTTAATGGACAGCTCAATATAATAATCCAGCAGGCGCTTATAACACTGGTACAGAGCTTCAAAGGTTGTAAACTCGCTTACCGGCGGGATAACCACCTGTCCCGCCTTGTACTGGCCATCCATGGGATCAATCCCCTCGTTTAACGTGATGGTCAGCAGTTTCAACAGGTTTAAACAAACATTGGGCGTACCGGTGCTCTGCCCCTGAATAACGAATTCGGTACAACCAAACGGCACATACTGTTCCGCAGTTTGCTCATCAACGCGCATACCGAACTGAACGGCAGGAATATTGACATCATCATTGTATAAAGTCGGATAGGTAGCGCCAACCCCTAGGCAATCCAAGGCCATATCTATAATGTCTTCCGGCGTGTTTTTGTCAAAACGAAGGGTAAATTGAGGCTCCACATACCGGCAATCATAAGCCACTTTCATTGCAATGCGTAGAAAAACGTCTGCTTCTTTTGGATTGCGCCGACCACGGCCACCAACAATGATCCGGCCGTTAACCGTTGTACGGCGATTCTCGATCATGGTCCACAGGGACTTAATGCAATCATACGCTTCCTGTTCGTTCATCCGGCCTTCTTCCAGGTCTTTGGCCAGATAAGGACCAAGAACATCGTCCATCCGTCCGTAATTAATAACACCGGCCAGCAGCGCAAACAGCCAGAACAATTGCAATGCCTGATGAAAATTATGGGGCTTGTCTGTCTTCACCACTTCCAGGCTGTCAATAATCCGTTTCAGTTCTTTTTGCCGCTTAGACGAAGCATTTGACATGTGGCGTTCAGCCATTTTTTGCAAATACACCGCACTAACTACAAAAAGATCAAGGCAAGACAACAGCGCCTGATAAAAGGTGTTTTCCGGGCTTTTCACCATGCATTGCTTGATTTCCTTACGCAATCCGTCAATGCCAAGATCCATCAATTTCCGGTAATCCAGCATCATACCGGATAAACGGGCCGTGGCGATCATCGGATATTCACAATCAATAAAAGCACCGACTGTCGTATCAGTTAATACATCCTTGCAATACAGGGTTTTAGTGTCATGGTCAAGCCAATAATTATACAGAGCGTCTACCCTTGGTTTTTCTGCATCAGGCAGTTCTTTTTGAAACTTTCTGAGCTTGCTGAATACACAGTAATGTCCGACACCGCCCACGGAGGTTACGCAACCAAAACCAATAGGCAGGAAATCAGTCCGGCCTATGAACAGGTCGCCATCTTCAATCTCACGAAAAAGCGTGGGGTAAAGAACCTTGAGGCACTCGACCTCTCTCATTTCTTTGGAAAGATTAGCAGACTTACGATGTGTCTCAGTATATTGCTCCATAATGGCCAATTGAACTAAAACAGGCTTTTCACAAGGGATCTTTTTACTAATCTCGGCATTTTGGGTTACCTCGACATTCAGTTTTGCCATACCGATCTTCCTCTCTTCAGAATAAATATAGTCTGCTTATTAAATTCGTATATATAAGCATTAGTGGCTGCTGCGTTCTGCATCGCGCCAATTGTTTTGGTAACCTGTTAGAAGGTCAACAAATCGCTTGGCAATCAAATGGGGCCGTGTAATTGCACTGCCAACTACCACCGAGTGAGCTCCAAGAAAAATGCACTTCATCGCATCTTCCGGCGTGTACACATGGCCTTCCATCATCACATAAGCCTGATCACCAAATTCACGGCACATTTTAGCAAAATCGCGCATATCGGGCTGTTCAATATGTTTGGTTTGTGCAGTATAACCGTACAATGTCGGAGCTATGATATCCGCCCCAAGTTCAATAGCACGCCTTGCTTCGTCAGAGGTAGAAACATCAGCAAAAATTATAGCCTCAGGAATTTCTTTTTTTACTATCGGGAGAAGTTCGTAAGCTTTTGTCTTCTCATGGGTAGTTTGCTCGGTACAATCCAGTGCAATGATCTCTGCGCCGGCATCCCATACCGCTTTGGCCGCCTCTAAAGTAGGGGTTATAAAAACATCCGTATCATTGTGCCAGATTTTCCAAAGACCAATTAATGGCAATTTAACCTTGGATTTAATAGCACGGATCTGCTCCGGCATGTTTGCCCGGATACCTACTGCACCAGCCCATTGAGCTGCTTCTGCCATTTTTACGACTATGTCATCTGTAAAAATTGGCTCATCATGTTGAACTTGACAAGACACAATCAGACCACCCTTTAGAGATTCAAGAATCGCTCTTTTCTTTGGATCAGTTGTCTTCATTAATATCAATCCCCTTTCATTACATAAATTATCAAAAATTATCTTTTATGATCATATTGTATCATTATAATTCAATAGATACAATATTAATTTAAAAAAAAATAAGCTATGGATTATGATTATTGTCCATAGCTTATCTCATCCGGGCTCTATACCCACATAACTTTTTCAATATATGGCTTGTTATCTATTCGGTTACATATAATACCTGTAAAACCTGATAAATCCGTAAACTTCAGAAATCCGTGCTTTTCCAATTTACTATCATCAAGCAGAAGATACTGTTTCTCCGCTCTCTCTAAAGCTATTTTTTTCATCAAAAGACTTTCCATCTCGGTTGTATATACTACTCCTTCTTCAACGTCAACACCGGAACATCCTAAAAATGCAATGTTAAAGCGGAACTGCTTTAGCATGTCCTGTGCCGACGCCCCGACAAACATACTATAATGAGGAAGATATTTCCCTCCAACGACAAACATTTCCGCCACTGGATTCGGCATGTTTCGGACAATCAGTGAATTATAGGTTACAATTTTCACAGGTTTCAACAGAAGGATATCCAACAACGGGGCCATGGTTGTTCCCGCATCAACAAAAACATGATCACCATCTTGTACTAAATCGGCAGCCGCCTCACTTACCAGACGCTTCTTAGGGACATGCACCGAAAGCCTATTCTGCATGGTAAGTTCCGCGTTTTCCAGAGCCTCTTCCAACGCAGCTCCACCCTGAACACGTTTTAATTTTCCCTCCAATTCCATTTTTTCAAAATCACGACGTACAGTAATCTCAGAAATATTCAATTCACGGGCAATATCTTTTATATTGATGATGCCCTTTTGGTACAGGTTTTTCATTATGTAGACCCTGCGTTCCGATGCAAGCATAATTTCCTCCAACAATAAGAATAACATAAATTTACATTTAGAATTATTATACATAATATAACATAAACGATCAAATTCCGGTTAAAAAATCTAATACAAATGGAACATACGTTGCAGTTTGCCAGTGAATTGAACACAAAATCCATCGCTCATAAATGACTAGGTTTAATGATTGTGGGAAGTGACAAAAGCAGTATTCTAGACAGTTTTTTGCGTTTTTTGATTAGCAAGGATAAACCTGCTTTGCTGTACGATAAACATTAAAAACGCTAATCATTGGTAGCTTGCATTCCATAACGGATAATTTCATGGATAGCTTTTTTCTCTTCAAAAGGAATTTCGACTTTGTATTTATAACCTAATTCTTTTATTGGGTCATTTAAGTATGAAGCATGAGGGATAATCTTTTCATCATAAACAGTTTTTTCATTCTTATCAGAGAACAGCAATCTTTCCAACATGCAACAAATATGAACGATTAAATTCGTACAGGTGTTTCTGGTTAAGTCTTCGCTAAAATTATCTTCAATTCTTTCAATTGCTATTAGAACATTTTCTAATGTTTTTCCTGGATCTAAATAATATAAATAATTTTTTATTACAGATATCATAGCGGCATTATTAAAATCCATAATGTTTGAATTATTTCCTCTTTTTTCATTGAATGGTTTGACTCGCTTAGCAAAAACTCCATATTTCATCAATAATTTTTCAATCCATACTAATCCCTGTCCAAAAATTACCTCTTCCAAAGAAATGAAATGAGAATTTAAATGTTTAGGCCGTATAGTACCAATTACAGCCAAAGGTTTATGGCCTTCACACAAATCGACAATTCCTTGTTCTAAATTATCAATTGTGTTTACATCTATAGCTTTAATTTTTACTTCTGTACCAAATAAAAATTGCTCTTCCAGCATTTCTTTCAATTTTACCGCCGTACCGCTACCGGTCATGCAAATTGTTACAATATATAAATCATCTTCATCAAAATTGTCATTTTGCAGTACTTGAAGATCTTCACTATAATACATATCACGTTTAATTTTTTGTATTTCATAAAATAGTTCATTTAGCGTCATTTTTCCGTAATAGCTTTTTTGCGCCGCTTCAAGAACCAAAAGAGTATTAGCATAGCTAACTACTTTTATCGGTATTCCGGTAGCTTTCGTGATTTCCACTCCGATATTATATAATGATCCCATGTCAATAAAGAGCAAAATCCCTTCATTAGAATGAATCTTTTTGCACAGCTCAATCGCTTTATTAAAGACCATTTCCCACTTCTCTTCAAAGGGCATATCTATATGATACACACAAACATTTCCAATTAAATAATTTGCTACGTTACTTATACTGGATGCTACTCCATCGCCATGAGCCATAACCAAAATCGGTACAGTTCCATGTTTTTTTTCATCTTCAATTATATTTTTTATAAGTAAAGCCAGTACTATAACCTCTCCTTGTGGTATATTTACACCCAAATCCTTTTCCAGCAGCGCAGTTAATTCTTGACTTAACTCTAAATATAAGCTTAAACCAGCAGCATCTTTTTCATCCAATAATTTCCCTTGGATTTTAATATTTCTATTTAGTTGTTGAATAATCGCATTAATATGCATAGTCAGCGGTGTTACATAATAAAAGTCAATGTTCAGTTTATACTTCGTCAAGGCAATTTCTAAAAATTTCCTGATTACTTCAATGATCTTTTCATCTACAAAATGAAGTAATTTTTCTCTTTGATCTTTTTCATTGCCTTTATAATAATCTAGAAAACTGGCAAAATAATTTTTCACCATGTTAATGGGGTCGTTTTTCTTCTCTTGCACAGCCTCTTCCGAATATGTATATAATTGATTTTTTATAAATTTATATATACTTGTTTCAAATTCCATCGGAGTATCAAAATCTATGCTTTTTTCACTCGGTTTAATAATCGTTGGATCCTGAATATAAATATTTCCTAATCGTTTTGTATAATGTCGCAATTTAATTTTATCTTCATCAAAACTTTCCATCAAAATGTTACTATCAATGATTAGCTTTCTTTCGTTTTCAGCTAAAGTTCTCATATACGCTCTGGCACAAACAAGCTTTATATCACCTTTTAACTGACCTATATTACCTTTACATTCATATGTTAAAAAATATTTAATAACCTGAGAAGACAATACGAGCACTTTATCAATGACATTGGCTTCTTGTTTAAATATTTGCTTAATTAAACTGAACCGTTCATCCAATCCCCTTGCGTCCAATGACGGCAAACGAATGCTAACCGGTATTCTACGCATAAACGTATTCAATAAATTAGAGCTTGGTTCTTCTGTGGTCGCAGCAATAATAAAAGGTCTTGCTTTACGGGTACTTTCAATTTCGCCTAACCTTCTGTATATACCATGGTCCATTAAATAAAATAACATTTCCTGCGCTTCCGGTGGCAAACGATGTACTTCATCAAGAAATAAAACACCACCATCAGCCTTCTCTACTAATCCACTTTTTTCTTGGTCTGCTCCCGTAAAAGCACCTTGTGTATAGCCAAAAAGCTGTGCAACAATAAGTTGAGGGTTGTAGGAATAATCAGCACAGTTAAACACCACAAATTGAGAGTTCTCTCGTCTTTTGCCTAAATGTACGGCAAACTTGTACATCATGCTGGCAAATAATGTTTTTCCTACTCCTGTTTGCCCTAAAAGTAATGTGGTAAGACCATAAGGAGGATATGTTATTGCAGCTTTTGCTTGCTCTATTTGCTTTTTTAAACTCTTATCATACCCAATCAAGTCCTGAAACACATCTTTGTCAGGCTCCTCATAATCAACCACATAATCTTCCCTGTTATGATTTTCAATAATCTCACATTGGTTAGAAACTTCCAGTACATTATCACTTAACTGCATGTTTAACAATTCTTCTACTGCTTGCTTACTGATAAATAACACAGGTTTACCAATGACTTTAATAACTGATCCTTCCCGAAATAAAGTATTTAAAATCCTACTTATATTTGTCCGGTCTATACCTAGAATTGCCTCCAAATCATAGACATTAAAACCAACTCTGTCTTTCCCCTTAAATTTTTCTAATCTAATCTTTTGAGAAAGTGAATGAAGAGTATTATACACACTTTCTTTTCTTCCCATAATTTATACACCCTTTACAAACTAATATAGAAATTAGTTTTCATTCGACGTATTATCATAAATCCTTTACTAAACTTTTTGGACGAAAACAATGATTGTTCTATCAATGACATATGGTACAGTTTCCCCGGATTTCAACGTTCCGATAACGTACGCATTAGTTTTTTTACTTACCTGTAACACAAGTACAATTCTAGAAATGAAGCAAGCTGTAAAATATCTGAAGGATTATATTGTTCACGCATCTATGCAATGACTAGTCTTGTTATACCCGGCTTTCTAACTCTATAAAACACTATTATAATTCTAAAAACAAGAAGAAATACCTGCTAATACTTAATAATTGACCTTTTACAAAAGAATAAATTCGTGAATGTACTATAAAAACAAATATAACACCGACTAGTTCTGTCAGTATTATATTTGTTTTTATCAAATTGTTTATCTGATACTAAAAGTTAATACAAAAAATCGCTCTATTTCCAAAAAATTTAGCATATATCGCAATTTTGAATTAATATTTATCAGTTCTAAAAATTCATCCACATCTAATACCATGCCATTGGCGGGCACGTTTCTGATAAACTTCGTGCCTACACGCACTACAAACTATTTCCATAGAAAGTATATATTACGTACCTTCAGAAAGGGCAGTAAGCTTATCAAGAGAGTCCTTTGATGTTACGAATTCCGTAACTTGACTCAATTACCACAATTCCTGATATTAGTCCCGTTACTGGTGCAACCACTCTCGTTATATCTCAAATTTCACCAACTCTTCTAAACTTACTACTTGCGCAGTACTGACTCTTCTATACACTAATTGGGTAATTAACAAAGTGCGAATAACAAGGGAACTGGTTTTTAGACAAATGTTTTCTTACTTTGTCTGCGGAAACAAAAACCATATTTCCCCATCTTCCTTGAAACCAGGCGCCACCTGGCTTCAAAGGCTGTGTTTTCTTTTCAGCCAAACGCAACACTCCACGTGAAAAGTCTGAGGAAACATATCCACTGGCTGAACTTCCCGGGTTTCGTATCCTTGCTCGTTAAATACCGCCAAATCCCTGGCGAGGGAGGATGGATTGCAGGATACATAGACAATACGCTGAGGTTTCATATTCACAAAGGTCTCCAGTACCTGACGGTCACAGCCGGCACGAGGCGGATCGACGACAATGACGTCCGGTCGCAGGCCTTCTTTAAACAAGCGCGGCAGTACGTCCACGGCATCACCAACGATAAATTCGGCGTTCTCCACTTGATTGCGCTCGGCATTAAGCCGGGCATCACGAATTGCCGGTTCCACTATCTCTATTCCATATACTTTCTTGGCCTTTTGCGCCAAAAACAGGCTGATTGTTCCTGTCCCACAGTATGCGTCAATGACCACTTCCTGACCGGAAAGATCGGCGTACTCCAGTGCTTTTTCATAGAGCACTGCCGCCTGTGTAGTATTCACCTGAAAGAAAGAACGGGCCGAAATGGCGAAACTGCAATCTCCCAGACGGTCGGTAATGGTATCCCGTCCCCAAAGTGTTTGTGTCTCCTCGCCCATAATGACATTGGTCTTCCGGCCATTTACATTTTGAATGACGCTCACCAGACCGGGAATGCGATTTTTCAATCGGTCAATGATTTGTTCTTTGTGAGGCAGGTGCTTAGCGGCAGTAACCAAGACAACCATCACTTCGCCGGTAGCCACCCCTACCCGTCCCAATACATGGCGCACCAAACCTGTGCCGGTATTTTCATCATAAACGCTAATCCCAAACTCATGTAAGGCGGCTTGCACTTCCTGCAGAATCACATTGTTCGCCTGGTGCTGGATGGTGCATTCGGTCGTAGGAATAATAGTATGCGTCCCTTGGGCAAAACAACCTGCCACCACGGCTCCATCTGCCAAACCTACGGGAAACTGCATTTTATTTCGGTAATACCAGGGTTTGGTACACCCTAAAGTAGCATGGACAGGAACTCCGTCCAGCTTTCCAATCCGGGTAATCGCATCAACCACAGTCTGCCGTTTACTTTCCAATTGTCCTTCATAGGTAAGGTGCTGCAGTTGACAGCCGCCACAGGACTTATAGATCGGACATTTTGCAGTTGTTCGCCGGGGAGAGGCTGTTTCAACGGTCAGCAATACTCCCTTGGCATAATTCTTTTTAACCTCTATGATTTTTGCCTTAACTTTCTCTCCCGGCAATGCCTGCGGTACAAAAACAGTAAAGTCCTCCACCCGCCCAACACCTTCGCCACTATGGCCCAGGCTGACAACATCCAGACTGTATATACCGCCTTTTTTTACCGGCGGAGTAGCAATATTCTTTTTCACACTATCACCTTTATAATTCAATTATCTTATTTGAAAAAGGGCGGCACCTGTCCGCCCTTCTTGATGACCGGACATCAAAAGTCCAGGCCATTATTTCAGAGTAAGGCTTTGCCCGCATCCCGCAAGACTCGGCACGAGCCAAGTTTTTTATTTTTCATTATCCGCACTTTTTCCCAATTTGATTAAGGTTTGCATATACTCTTTTAGCTTTTTCTCGACCAAATCATGAACCGTATTGAGCGGATAGGTGCCATCTGCCTGAAGCTGCCCGGCCGGAGTACCTGTCAAAATTTCGATACCTTCATCAATAGTCTTGACCGGATAAATATGGAAATTTCCCTGCCGGACGGCCTCCACCACTTCGTCGTTGAGTGTAAGGTCATCTACATTCTGCCAGGGGATCATAACACCCTGTTTACCGGTCAAACCCTTGATCTTACAGACCTCGAAGAAGCCTTCGATTTTCTGAGTAGCTCCGCCAATCGGTTGAATTTCTCCTTTTTGATTGACCGAGCCAGTCACAGCGATGTACTGTTTGATTGGCAGGTCCGACAGACTGGATAAGATGGCATACAATTCGGTACTGGAAGCGCTATCGCCATCTACACCGTCATAGGTTTGTTCAAAGGTCAGGCTGGCTGTCAGCGTCAGCGGCTGGCGCTGGGCAAATTTTTCTCCCATATACCCGCTTAAAATCATAACACCCTTGGTGTGGCTAGTGCCGCTCATTTTTGTTTCCCGTTCAATATTGATTACGCCGCTTTTACCCAAATAGGTGTTGGCGGTAATGCGGGAAGGTTTACCAAACATATACTCCCCGACCGCCATAACGGCCAGACCGTTAACCTGCCCCACTTTTTCTTCATCGGTATCAATTAAAAATTTCCCGTCGGCAAACATTTCTTGCAAACGTTCTTCGTACTTATTCGACCGGTATCGCTTCTCTTCAATAGCTTGTTTAACATGCTCAGCCCGGACAAGCTCGCTGTTATCCAGCGTGGCCCATACATCGGCCTCACACAAAATTTCCACAACCTCATTAAACCGGGTAGTCAGTTTCTTTTGACTCTGGGCCAGACGACAGGAGTATTCAATGACTTTGGCCACAGCCACCCGGTCAAAAGGTTTAAGTTCTTTGCGATTTACCGTAGAACTAATAAATCCAGCCAGTCTTTTGATATTCTCCGGATTATTATTCATTTGGACATCAAAATCGGCATGAACCTTAAACAGCTTCCGGAAATCCTCGTCATAATTGTACAGTAGATAATAGATTTGCGGACTGCCGACCAACACGACCTTTACATCTACCGGTACGGGTTCCGGTTTTAAGGAAGCCATGGCCAGCATGCCGTATTGCTCCCCCAGATTTTCGATATACAGCTTTTTAGTCTTTAATACCCGCTTCAAGGCTTCCCAGGCACCGATATTGGTCAGTACATCACGGATATTTAAAATTAAATAGCCGCCATTGGCCCGATGCAAGGCGCCGGCCTTAATCATGGTATAGTCGGTGCTAACCATTCCCATGCGGGTTTCATATTCGACCCGTCCTACCAGATTATAGTAAGTCGGGTTTGTTTCCACCACAACCGGTGCCCCCCGGCTAGCTCCATTATCAACGACAAGATTGACCTTGTACTTTTCTTTTCCCGTCTCCTGCATATTCCGCTTAAACAGCATCAGCGGATTTTGCTCTTCTTCGTTGTGCGGCTTAAATTCATTAATATGAGTAACAATGTCTTTCTTAACAGCCTCCAGATAGGCCGTAACTTCGGTAAAGTCCGCATATTTTTCGGTTAAACTATCAATCAAATGCCCAACCGCAAACAAACCGATACGGCTGTCCAAACTTTTAAGTTCTTCCCGTACTTCCCGTTCCACTACCTGCAGGTGACGAATAACCTCGGCAGCCTTGTCGTGCAGCAGCAGCGCCTTTTTCTCAATCTCTTCCCGCTGTGTGACATCCAGATTTTGAAATTCCTCCTGGGTCAGTACTTTATTATCCACAATGGGCAGACCGGCAAAACCGGTCGTAGACCACTGAGGTTGTATTCCCATTTCCTCTGCTTTTTTATTAAACCCTTCCACAATGAGCGTACGTTTATCCTGAAAAGTTTTAATCAACTCGGCGCGGGATTGTTCATACTCATCGCCGCTGAATACTTTGGCTATACCAGTTTTCAGCTCGTCCATGAGCACTTGCATATCCTGCTGAAATTTAGCGCCCATACCGGCCGGTAGGGAAAGTGCTTTGGGCTGCGCCGCATTATGAAAATTATTCACATAACACCAGTCAAGCGGCAATTCTTGCTTTTGTGCCGCCCGCTTAGTCACGGCCGCCTTAGCATAGGTAATCTTTCCCGTACCGACCAGGCCGGAAATAAAAATATTGTAGCCGGAATTTTGAGTATATAGCCCGAATTCAACCGCTTTTACCGCCCTGGTCTGGCCAATCATAACGTCCAGCGGCGAAACCGTCTGGGTCGTTTCAAAATCAAGCAACCTTTCATCACATATAAAGTGCAACTTATCTGCCGGTAGTTCCTGCCAGTTAGTCATTACGCCAATCCCCTCTCCCTCATTCTCCTTGACTAAACTTGCTATACATGATTTGTAGGCTCTATATATGTTGATTGATCTATATTGTTCGCCTCAGCAGCCGCTAAATCCTCTTCCCATGCCACTTCCTGGCTGCCACAGTAAAAGCAGGTATCAAAATACTCCTTCGGATGGGAGCTGGCCGCATTCACAACCGCTTTGACAGCCCCCATGCTGGTAAGCTGTTCCAGTCCGTTTTCTTTAAAATCACCGATCAAGCCGGAAAGTGGTCCGTTGCTATAGGGTGAAGCCGGCAGCACTTTGCTGGAAACAAAACTTTTACGGTTTCCACAACGCAAGCAACGAGGCATACAGCATCTCCTCCCTTGTGCTAAATTTCATTTACGTTACAGGCAATACACCGAAAAACAGCAGCAATATTTTACTAGCATTAACAAAGGCATGGGCCACTATGGCGCTAACTAATGATCCTGTCCAATAATATAAAAGAGCAAGGCCAATTCCTATCACCATCATTTCCCCTAACCAGTACACACTAAAATGCATGAGCGTAAATATAGCGGCACTGCCTATCGTTCCGCCCCACACTCCCCAACGTTCTCGCAGCGGCAGAAAAGTCAGCAGTCGGTATAGCGCCTCTTCCGCCACCGGTGCGGCCACGCCGGCCAAGAATAAAGGGGACAGCAATTGTTGCCAGGAGGCAGCAGCCTGGGCCTGCACGGCCAGTGGATGCTGTGCCGGTGTCAAGAGCAGCCAGGCGGCATAATATTTTTCACTATAGATACTGACGGTCAGCAGCCCCACTCCAGCCAACAACCCCCATAAGCCATTCCTGCCGGCATGATTCAGGCTGAGGCCAATCTCCGTCCAAGCCACCCGGCTTTTAACCAGAACCAACCACACCAAAAACAACACTGTTATTCTATCGACCAGTTCGATCCAAAAAGCAGAGTCACCAGACCAAAAGGGATATACGGTCTGCGCCAGCAGCAATCCTGTTACAATGCGTAACACATGAACAGCCATCACTGTACCGATATTCCAGCTCGCTTTTTCCGGCAGCATGATCTTCCCTTCTTTTTGAAAAGCTGTATGTACTACCATTATGTACGGTCACAAATGCTTTAATGCCAAGATATATTTTCCGCTGCAAAGATATATGTTAAAAAAAATAAGGGCAAAAGCTTCATCGCCTTTGCCCTTATTTTTTTTATAATCTTTCCCGTAGCAGCTTGTTTACCATTTCCGGATTAGCCCGGCCTTTGGTCTGTTTCATGATCTGACCAACCAAAAATCCGATTGCCTTTTCCTTGCCCGCTTTGAAATCGGCTACCGACTGGGGATTAGCGACAATAACCGAGTCAACAATAGCAACGATAGCACTGGCATCACTAATCTGGACCAGTCCTTTTTCTTTTACCACCGTATCGGCATCCTTGCCGCTTGACCACATATCCTCAAACACGGTTTTCGCTATTTTGCCGGAAATAGTCCCCTTATCAATCAAGGCAATCATTCCGGCCAGTTTAGCCGGTGTAACCGGGCAAGCTTCAATATCCAGTCCTGCCGTATTCAAGTGCTTCGACACTTCCCCCATCAGCCAGTTGGCAACTGATTTGGCATCGGCTTGGCAAGCCACGGTTTCATCAAAATAATCGGCCATCGCCTTGCTGGCGGTAATCACACTGGCGTCATAAGACGACAGGCCGTAATCGTTCATTAAGCGTTTCTGCCGGGCATCAGGCAGTTCCGGCAAACTCTGCCGGATTTCTTCCACCTTGGCCGGATCGACAATGATGGGCACCAGATCAGGTTCGGGGAAATAGCGATAGTCATGAGCCTGTTCCTTGCTACGCATCGAAAGGGTAATGCCCTTTGCTTCGTCCCAGGAACGGGTTTCCTGAATAACCCGGCCGCCTTCCTCTAAAACCTGTTCCTGCCGGGCCGCTTCATATTCCAGTCCGCGCTGTACCGAACGGAAGGAGTTAAGATTTTTGATCTCAGCCTTAGTGCCAAACGGTTCCGTACCGCATGGCCGCAGTGAGATATTGGCATCGCAGCGCAGGCTGCCTTCCTCCATCTTGCAGTCCGATACATCAATATATTGTAGAATGGCTTTTAGCTTTTCCAAATAGGCCTTGGCTTCCTCCGGAGTGCGGATATCCGGCTCCGATACGATTTCAATCAGCGGTACGCCGGTACGGTTGTAGTCAACCAGCGCATAGTCGGAATTATTGATCGTCCCGGAATGCACCAGCTTGCCAGCATCCTCTTCCATATGTACACGGGTGATGCCAATCCGCTTGGTCTGCCCCTCCACCTCAATATCCAAATAACCATTTACGGCAATGGGCAAATCATATTGTGACGTCTGGAAATTTTTTGGCAAATCGGGATAGTAATAGTTTTTACGGTCAAATTTACTAAAGGGCAAAATCTCGCAGTTCAGCGCCAGGCCAGCCCGAATGGCAAACTCAATCACTTTTTCATTAATGACGGGCAGTACACCGGGCAACCCCAAGCATACCGGACATACATTGGTATTTTGATCCGAACCGAACTGCGTGCTGCAGCCGCAGAATATCTTCGATTTTGTTTTTAGTTCGGAATGCACTTCCAAGCCAATTACAATTTCATAATCCATTTTCTAACCCCCCAGCCGTGCCGAACGCTTGTGATAGTCATTGTTTTGTTCAAAGGTATACGCGGTGCGAAGAATGGTCTCTTCTCCCAACGGCTTGCCAATGATTTGCAGGCCGACCGGCATACCGCCGGCAAAGCCGCACGGCACGGAAATACCGGGAACGCCGGCAAGATTGACCGGAATGGTGCAAACATCCTGCAGGTACATAGCCAACGGATCGCTGGTCTTTTCACCAATTTTAAACGCCGTAGTCGGAGCTGTCGGCGTAATAATAACGTCCACTTGCTCAAAGGCCTTGTCAAAGTCCTGTTTAACCAGCGTTCTGACTTTTAGTGCTTTCAGATAGTACGCATCGTAATAACCTGAACTTAAGGCATAGGTCCCCAGCATAATGCGCCGTTTGACTTCGGTGCCAAAGGCATGGCTCCGGGTTTTTTTATACATATCGATAATATCGTTGCCCTGCTCCCGGTGACCAAAACTAACACCGTCATACCGGGCTAAATTGGAGCTGGCCTCAGCCGGCGCCAGCAAATAATAGGCCGACAGAGCATATTCCGTATGCGGCATAGAGATTTCCCGGCACTCGGCGCCCAAGGCCACCAATTGCTCAATGGCCTTCCGTACAGCCGCTTCCACTTCCGGGTCCATACCGGCCACGAAATATTCTTTCGGCAGACCGATTTTCAGTCCCTTCACATTGTTCACCAGCGACTTCGTATAGTCGGGGACCGGCGCATTAATCGAGGTGGAATCCTTCGGATCGTAGCCGGCAATGACATTCATGACATGGGCAGAGTCAGTTACATCCCGCGTAATGGGACCGATCTGATCCAGTGAAGAAGCGTAAGCGATCAAGCCGTAGCGGGATACCCGGCCATAGGTCGGCTTCAAGCCAACCACGCCGCAATAGGCGGCCGGCTGGCGGATGGAACCGCCCGTATCCGAACCAAGCGCCCAGATGGCTTCCCCTGCAGCGACAGCCGCTGCTGAACCACCGCTGGAACCGCCTGGCACGCAATCCAGGTTCCAGGGATTGCGGGTCGGGAAAAACCCCGAGTTTTCCGTCGATCCACCCATGGCGAACTCATCCATGTTGGCCTTACCGGTCATCACCAAATCATTAGCCGCCAGTTTCTCGATAACGGTGGCGTCATAGGGCGGTACAAAGCGCTCCAGAATATGCGAAGCACAGGTGGTTTTTACGCCTTTCGTGCACAGGTTGTCCTTAATGATGCCGGGAATACCGCTCAACAGGGTAAGGGCTTCCCCACGGGCCAGTTTTGCGTCAACCGCTGCCGCCTGGGCAATAGCAGTTTCACGGGTTTGCGTTATATATGACTTAACCTGGCCTTCTACTTGATCGATACGGTCATGCACCGATTTTATAATTTCAACTGCCGTAATTTCTTTGTCAATTAGTTTCTGATGCAGTTCTCTTGCTGTATAGGCAAACAAATCCATACTAGTCCTCCCTAAAAACAAATTTACCACTTCTTTACCTGTCAGCCGGCAGGAAGCCTATTATCCTTCTATAATCTTCGGCACTTTAAAGTAACCATCCTCTTGCTCCGGCGCATTAGACAAAGCCAATTCACGGGGCAGGGAGGTTTTTACCGCATCCGGCCGCATTACATTTTTCAAAGGCAGCACATGAGCCGTCGGCTGAATAGCCGACGTATCCACTTTATTCAGTGAATCGGCATATTCCAGGATCGCATTGAGCTGGCCGGTAAAGGTTTCCAGTTCAGTTTCCGGCATGTCCAATCTTGAAAGAAGCGCCACTTTTTCCACATCATTTCGTGTAATCTTCATCTTTTCACCATCCAAACTAAAGTTTCACAAACATTCCATAAGACCTATATTATACCATAATATTATACCACGGCACAGAAAGAATGAAACCGTTGATTCAATAATATATTGCCGCTGTCAGGGAATTCGGCCTGTTTTACATTACGAGCCACCTCGGAACTGACGGCTTTTTGCTTCAACAGAATTCAACTCGAACCACCCATGCATAAAAGCACTGTTTTACGTTAAAGGATATTAACACCAAATGCTGAATAAAGAATGATGGATAACTAAACCAAAGACATACTGGGCCGTAGCGCTGGCTAAATCCACAATAAGGAGTCTTTTGTTATGAGAAAAAAAATCTTTCTTTTTCTGCTGAGCATGTCAATTATCTTGTCCTTTACTACCTGCCTTGCCGCTCAACCGCAAAAAGTAGCTATCCTGCCGGTCATAACCCCCGGCTATATAAAGCTGGACCAGGCCTATGAGCGTCAGATCACCCAAGCTCTGAAACGGAAATTCCATACTTCGTTAGCCTCACTGGTACCGGTCTTTGAACTTTTGCCGGCAGACACGATCCAGACCGATTATACAGCTATACAAACGCACAACGGCAAGCCAGTACTTGATAAAGCCCTGTTGCAGGCCATGGCAGCCGCCACGCAAGCGGACATTGTCATTGCGGCCGAGGTTACCTCCTTCCGCGCGCTCACGCACCGTACCTGGGATAATGAGGAGGTTCAGGAAACCGATGTCGCCTTACATATCGCCAGCTATCAAAAAAGCTCCGATTCCTTCCTAACAGTTCGTGACCGGCAAACTTACCGAGGTACCTTCCTGCTTAGCGGCCGGCCAGACTATATCCTGGACGACCTGCTCTACCGGCTGCTGAACAAGCTGCCTAACTACCAGCAATAACCCAGGTGGTGACAGGTTCCTATCTTAAATCAAAGGATGCAGGATGAAATCCCACTATTTTTTGCCGCGCTTATTGTCAATCCGCTTTTCCAGTCCATATAGCTCTTCTACTTTTTTAGTCATTAACGCCTGTGCATCGGCGACCGCCTGATTGTAAAAATAAGGTCCGATCTGCCGCACCATAAAGTCCAGCAGTACCGCTGCCTGAAAATCACTGAGTTCTTCATCCCGTTCGGTAAGAAAGAACTCCTTTATTGCACGCAATACTTCTGTTTCCGCTTCTTGCCCCAGCTTAATCTCACTCAAACTAACACCTCTTTGTCGCTTTTATTGCTTTTCATGGATTACACACAGGAGGAATTTCTTATGTTATATTTGCTTTTATCGTTTTGCGCCGGCCTGGGCATTACCTTCCAGGCCGGTCTGAATACCCAACTGCGTACCGCTCTGGGCAATCCGGTACTGGCATCGCTGATCAGCTTTGCGGTCGGTTCAGTGGCACTATTGATCTGCGTTCTGGTAACCAACGGCTCCATTCCGCCTCTGGCCAGTTTAACTCAGATTAGTTGGTGGAAATGGTGCGGCGGGCTGCTGGGGGCCTTTTATGTGTATGCCGTTATCATGCTGACTCCTTTGATCGGTCCGGCCAATATGCTCAGCCTGACCGTACTGGGCCAGTTGCTGCTTTCGATCATCCTGGAACATTACGGACTGCTGGGATTCAGCATTCACACAGTCAGCCCGTTCCGTATCGCCGGCCTGGCCCTGCTAGTCAGCGGCGTATATCTGATTCAGAAATACTAGTACGTTATCAACCTTAATCCTGTGAAAACTGGCGGTCTATTCTTCTACTGCTTTTAAGACTGACAATGTACTAGCCTGTAAAAAAGAGGTTCAGCTTACGGCTAGAACCTCTTTTTTACACGATTACTCTTCTCGTTTTTTAAAGCTTACCAGATCCATAATCGCTAAAATCTGTCTTACCGCATTAGCCATCGTTCCCGTGTTCTTTACCACATGATCGGCCATCTGCCAGTTATTAAACTCACCACTAAGTTCGGCATAATCAAGCCGCTTTTTAATATCTTCCAGATCGGCGCCCTGCAGAATGTACCGGTTTAAAATCGTATCTTTATCGACTAAAACATAAATGGATTCCACCCGTTCGCCCAGAATCTTTTTCAGTTGTTCAAACCCGGCCAGACTAACATCGACCACCGAGACAGGATAACTGCTCACTTTATTGGTCACTTCTTCCTTGCTCAGTCCGTAGTAGGCTCCGGAATAGTTCACCTTTTCTAAAAAGGCCGTCTGCGTAAATTCGGTTTTATCAGTAAAATAGTAGTCGATGCCTTGCCGCTCTCCTGCTTTGGGCGCTCTCGTCGTATGGCTGACCAGTGCCGGAATCTCATATTGGTCGTACAAGCTTTTGACAATTGAGCTTTTTCCTGATGCCGGCGGCCCAATAATAGCATACACCTTATGCATAGAGCTATCCCCCTTTAGGCTAAAATTCCATTTTCAAGCTGCTATAGTTACATATACTTTATATCTGCCCAAAACCCTTTCGGAACTTCTGGACAAACCTTCCTGAAAAGGGACTTTCAGAAAAGTTGCTTCCCTGCAACTGGCAAAAATATGATAAAATATCAACATATTGACGTATAGTAAGGAGCGATACAATGAGTAGACTTGTTAAAAACCTGCTAATCATACTAACCCTGGTAAGTGCCAGCGCTTTGCCTTCCCTCGGCTATGCCGCCGCCCAAACAGACAAGAAACCGGATTCCACCATCTCCTTCCTGGGCACCCTGGAAATACCGTCTCAACTGGAAATCATCGATATGAAAGACGTATTTATCGAGATCATAAAGATGGGTGAAAAACTGCAAGAAGAGAAAGAGGCAAAGGAAGGCTCCAGTAGCACCGGCGAAATACCCAAGAAAATATCGGAAGAAAACCTGAGAACGGCGTTAAATCAGTATGACATCGGCGCCTATCAGTTTGCCTTGAAACAGAACGGCTCTTACAATCAAGCGTTTGTTCTGGCGGCCAAGCTCCCGCCGAACATGAAGGAAGCAGCAGGCCGTTTTCTCGGCGAAATGAAAACCTATGACAAAAAAAAGCAGTCAGAGCTAAAAGCACTGACTGAAAAAGCCATCCAGGACGCCATCGCTTCCACACCGGAGCTAAAGACATCCTTTTCCTTTGAACTGCTGGAGTTCTATCCCTTTGAATATACTAAAAAGGGAAAGCTGCAAATGATCAGCGCCGGTGGCAGTATGGCTGTCCGCACCTATAAACTAATCCAGCCTTTTGCTGTTAAAACCTACTTATTGGAAAAGAACTCGGACTATTATGTCTTTGCGATCATCAATTCCGGCCCGGACCGGAAACTCTGGGACAATCTGACCAAAGAAATGCTATTGAAACTAAATTAATCCTCTGCCCCGGCACACAGGCGCAGGAATTGGTCTTCATCAAGAATGGTGACGCCCAAGGTCTGCGCCTTTTCTAATTTTCCACCGGCTTCTGCGCCTGCCAGGACATAATCGGTTTTTTTGCTGACCGACCCTGACACTTTGCCGCCGAAGCTTTCAATGAGTGCCGCCGCTTCCTGCCTGGTCATGGTAGGCAGTGTGCCGGTCAAGACAAAGGTTTGCTTGGTAAAAATCAGCTTTTTATCTGTTTTCACCACATCTTCCGTCATTTTCACGCCGGCAGCGGCCAACTTTTCCAAGAGAGCAATATTGTCCGGCACGGCAAAATAAGCCACCACACTTTCGGCTATTTTTTCCCCGATCTCATCCAATTCGCGAAGTTCCTCGGCACTGGCGGCCCGGACAGCTTCCATACTGCCGAAATGCCTGGCCAAAATACCGGCAGCTTTAACTCCCACATAGCGTATACCCAAGGCAAAGAGTAATCTTGCCAGTCCGGCGCTTTTGCTCTTTTCAATGGCATTGACCAGATTCTGGGCCGACTTCTGCCCTAACCGCTCTATGGGCACCAGCTTTTCGACGGTTACCCTATACAAATCAGCCACGTCATTCACCAGCTCTGCCTCCAGCAGGGCAGTTAAAATCGAAGGTCCCAGCCCGTCGATATTCATGGCATCCCGGGAGACAAAGTGGATCAGCCCTTCACGAATAAGCGCCGGACACTGCGGATTGGTACACTTGTGCGCCGCCTCGCCCTCTTGCCGCACCACCGGCGAAAAACATTCCGGACATTGTGCCGGCATAACAAAGGGCATCTCCTGACCACTGCGTTTTTCCTTGATTACCGAAACCACCTCGGGGATAACCTCACCGGCTTTATGGATAATAACGGTATCGCCAACACGAATGTCCTTTTCCTCAATAAAATCCTGATTGTGCAAGGTGGCACGGCTCACTGTCGATCCGGCAACCCTCACGGGGCGCAGAATGGCTGTCGGCGTCAGCACGCCCGTCCGGCCCACGCCCACAAAGATATCCTCCACGGTAGTAACGGCCTGTTCGGTGGGAAACTTATAGGCAATGGCCCAACGAGGGTCCTTGGCAGTATAACCCAGCCGTTCCTGATCAGCCAAGGAATTTACCTTGATGACCATTCCGTCAATGTCATAAGGCAGCTCTCCACGTTTTTCCGTCCAGCTCAAACAGTAGTCGATCACTTCCTGCATGGTGCTACAAACTTTATAATAGGGATTGACCTTTAGACCCAGAGCGGCTAAATATTGCAAGGTCTCCGCATGAGTTTCCAGTTCGATACCCTCATGCACACCAATGCCGTAAATAAATGCATCCAACGCCCGTTTGGCTGTCATCCGCGGATCAAGCTGACGCAGCGATCCGGCGGCGGCATTGCGCGGATTAGCCAACTCCGGTTCACCGGCTTCGCGGCGCTCCAGGTTCAGGCGGTCAAATTCACGGCGGGGCATGTAGATTTCTCCCCGCACCTCCAGTACGGGCGGCAGGGGTTGCTGCTCTGCCCGCAGCAGCAAGGGAATAGCGCGCACCGTACGGATATTACCGGTCACATCCTCGCCCTCGGTACCATCTCCCCGGGTGGCCCCCCGCAGCAAATGCCCGTTCTCATAGACCAGGTCAATGGCCAAACCGTCTATTTTGAGTTCTACCACATATTCAATTTCTGCTTCCGGTTTACCGTCAAGACCACTGACAACACGCTGATGAAAAGCCAATAGTTCACTTTCGGAAAAAGTATTGCCCAGGCTGCGCATGGGGGTGAGATGGGCAACACGGGTAAAGCCTTCGGCCGGTACGCCCCCCACTCGCTGGGTCGGCGAAGCCGGGGTTACCAGGCTGGGAAAAGCCTCTTCCAGACGCAGCAAGCGCCGCATGAGCTTATCAAATTCAGGATCGCTGATTTCAGGCTCATCCAGCACATAATAACGGTGTGTATGGTACTGAATCTGCTCCCGTAAGAACGCCGCCTCACGTTCGGCTTCCGGCAACGTGCCCGGTAATTTATCATTAGGCATTTGGTTCACTCCTAGTTATATCACTTACACTTTATAAATCGGTGCAAATTTGGTCATTAGCTGTTTAATTCCCTGATTAGGAAAGGCAATTTTCAATTCCTGTCCCTCACCGCTGCCGCGTACCTCCACAACAGTGCCAATCCCCCATTTGCCATGCTGAACTTTGTCGCCGGCCTGCCAATTAGCTGCCGTCTGCTGTCCGCCGGTCTGAGGTAAAGGCTGCCGCACCATCGGGGGAGCAGCGGCAGGCATAGCCGTTCGCTGCACACCAAAACTGCCTTGCCGGGCATACCCACTGTCGTACCGTTCCATTTTGCGCTGTTGCCGCTCCAGCATCTGGGGCGGAATTTCCAGTAAAAACCGCGACGGAGGATACATGGTGGTCCTTCCGTAAATGGTACGCATCCGCGCATTGGATAAATATAACTTTCTCCTGGCCCGGGTTATTCCCACATAGCAAATGCGCCGTTCCTCTTCGATTTCACTTTCATTCATCAAGGTCCGGGCATGAGGAAAGATCCCTTCCTCCATACCACACAGGAATACAACCGGAAACTCCAGTCCCTTGGCTGAATGCAACGTCATCAGAGTTACCCTTGCCTCCTCCAGCTCCGCCGTATCAATATCGGAAACCAGTGAAACATGGCTTAAGAAGTTTTCCAGTGTATTATCCTCTTCGCCGGCAGCAAATTCTTTGGCTACCGACAGCAGTTCCCGCAAGTTCTCCAGTCGGGCTTCGTCCTGCGGCGTATGTTCCTTTTCCAGTTCGGCAATATATCCGGTCTCATCCATGACCTTTTCGATCAATTGAACTACCGGCAATTGACCGGCTGCCGCCATAAGGTTAAAGATCAGCTCCGCCAGGTTCTCCAGCGGGCGCTTGGCCCGGGCGGTCAGATCAGGCACCAGATCGGGATTGCTGATCACATCAAACAGACTCATCCCGTGCTGTACGGCGTAGTCATTAAGACGGGCAATGCTGGTTTCACCAATGCCGCGGCGGGGTACATTGATAATCCTGAGCAGGCTGATTGTATCGGCAGGATTAAAAATAACCTTCAAATAGGCCAGCATATCTTTAATCTCTTTACGGTCATAAAATTTCAGACCGCCGACCATGGTGTACGCAATACCGGCTTTCATAAAGGCCTCTTCCACGACCCGCGACTGCGCATTGGTCCGGTAGAGCACGGCCATATCCCCATAAGAGACATGCTGTGCGGTATTCAATGTCATCATAGTATCTGCAATAAATTGAGCTTCATCACGTTCATCGTGGGCCAAATAATAGGAAATTGAATCCCCCTTCGGATTATCTGTCCACAGCGACTTGGGTTTGCGCTCCGTATTGTTTTCAATAACCGCATTGGCGGCATCAAGAATCGTTTGCGTTGACCGGTAGTTCTGCTCCAGTTTGATAGTGACGGCCTCCGGATAATCCTGCTCAAAATCCATAATATTGCGGATATCGGCGCCCCGCCAAGCATAAATACTTTGGTCTGCATCACCAACTACGCAGATATTCCGGTGCTTTTCAGCCAGGAAGCGAGCCAGCAAATACTGGGCACGGTTTGTATCCTGATATTCGTCAATCATGATGTACTGGAATTTCTGCTGATATTTTTCCCGGACTTCCTCGTTTTGCTCCAAGAGCTGCACCGACAGCATCAGTAAATCATCAAAATCCACAGCGTTATTGTTAAGCAGCTTCTGCTGGTATAATTCGTATACTTCAGCTACTTTCTGCGCATAGAAGGTATCAGCTTCTTTGGCAAATTTCCGGGCATCAATCAGCCCGTTTTTCGCATTGGAAATTGCCGACTGAATCGCCCCCGGCGTATACTGTTTTTCATCCAGATTCAGTTCTTTCAGGCACATCTTAACCAGCGCCTGTGTATCGCCGCTGTCATAAATAACAAAATTCTTCTTGTATCTTACCAGGTTCTCGATTTCCATGCGCAGAAACCGGGCACAAAAGGCGTGAAAGGTGCTCAGCCAGATATCGCGGGCCGTACTGCCTACCATGTTGTACACCCGTTCTTTCATTTCAGCTGCCGCCTTATTGGTAAAGGTAATCGCCAGAATGTTCCAGGGTGCCACCCCCTGCTGCAGTAAATAGGCAATCCGGCAGGTTAATACCTTGGTTTTTCCCGATCCGGCGCCGGCCATGATCAGCAGCGGACCGCTAACATGTGTTGCGGCCGAAGCCTGCGCGGGATTAAGTTGATCAATAATATGGTTCGTCATGTATTCCTCCACTATGCAGTTCCTTAGACTTAATTTAAGTTCTCCATCTTGGGCCTATTCCCTTTTTACCGAAAAAAATCCTCAGCTTGGTTAGAGCATGTCTTCAAACTGTTCGGAATGATCCCTGACAGCGCTTTCTTGCCATACTTTGTTAAACCTTTTTTTAAAATAGAGCTATTCCTGCAAAATTTAGCGTGCTCTTTAACTTATACCTCGTCTGGCGCAGAAATTACTACTCGCCATTGACCATTCACTAATTGTGAAGACACACCCTACAAAAATTACGCTGGATAAATGTTTTTCCATTTATCCAGCGCATAAGCCTGTCTATGTTTGCAGCAATACTCAGGGCATGTCTTCAAATTACAAAAACTTTTCCCTGGCCGCCTCCGACAACGGCGGAATAATTTGTTTTTTCCGGGACATGACGCCCGGCAGGTAAAGTAGTTCCTCGCCCTCGCCACTGCCGAAAGCTTCCGCAATCAGTACACTCTGCTTACCGCTATATAACAGATAAGTTCCTTCTTTAATAATATCGGTGATCATGAACAACACAATGTCATAATGCCCCCGGTGGCACATGCTTTCCATATCCTCTTCAATCTGTTCCCTGGCTCCCAGAATTTCTTCCGGGTCAAGCACCGACAACTGAGCTACAGCCACGCGGTATTCACCGATCTGGAATTCCTTTACATCATAACGCAGCAACTCCGAAACCGTCATATCGCCCAGCCTGGTACCGGCCCGCAGCACGGCCATGCCAAACTCCTCCAGATTAAGTCCGGCCAACACAGCCAATTTCTCCGCTGTATCCCGGTCTTTCGGCGTGGCGGTCGGTGATTTAAACAACATAGTGTCAGAAATAATGGCTGCCATTAAAAGTCCGGCAATCTTCGGAGGAATTTCAACGTCACGATGCCACAGCATGTTGGCAACAATAGTAGCCGTGCAGCCCACCGGTTCATGACGGATAAAAATCGGTTCACTTGTCCGCAGCCCGCCAAGACGGTGATGGTCAATAATTTCAATAATTTTAGCTTCCTCGATTCCCTCCACCGCTTGACTCTGTTCATTATGATCGACTAGAATGACTTTCTCCTTAGTCTTGTTAAGCAGATGATCTCTGGTAATATAGCCAATCAGCTTTCCATGATCCAGCACGGGATAACTTCGGTAATTGGTGCTGGCCATGACCTTTTTCACATCGCTTAACAGGTCGTCGGACCGGAAGGATATGATTTTCTTCTGCATAATCATCCGAACCGGTATACTCTGGTTGATCAACCGGGCGCAAGTGTATGTATCATAGGGCGAACGGATAATAATGACGCCCTGCTTGTTGGCTGCGTCGATTACTTCTTCTTCCACCGCCCGCTCACTGGTCACAATCAGGCAGGCAACCCCTTTTTGGATGCACGCCATTTGGGCGTCAAAATTATTGGATACCAGCATAATATCGCCCGGACAGGCAATATTCAAGATGGTAAAAATCCTGGCTGCTGCAATGCGGACTTCGCCTTCCACCTTGCGTTCCAAATTCTTACCGCAAATGACTTCCCCGTCAAGTGCTCGCTGTACACCATAGAAATCAACTTCGCCTTGTGCCAAATCTTGCATTTCCACTTCTTCGAAATACCGGTTAGCCAGATCACCGGCAGAAACTACACCCACCAGTTTCTGCTCATCGTCAATAACGGCAATTGATTTCAGTTTGTTTTGCTTCATACTATTACCCAGTTCACGCAGCGTTGCTTTGGGGTGAATCGAAACACTGTTATAGCTCATTACATCTTTTACCCGTGGGTATAGATCGCTGATCAGCTTAGGCGGTTCCACGCCGAGCGTCTCCAGGACAAACTTGGTTTCCGTATTGATTTTTCCGGCCCTTGCCGCAATAACATCGGCTCCTAAAGCTTCCTTTAGAAATGCATAGCCAATCGCCGAGCATATGGAATCGGTATCCGGATTGCGGTGCCCTATTATATAAATTGGTTTAGACAAGC
This sequence comes from Propionispora vibrioides, assembly GCF_900110485.1. NCBI lineage: Bacteria > Bacillati > Bacillota > Negativicutes > Selenomonadales > Sporomusaceae > Propionispora > Propionispora vibrioides. The sequence continues at coordinate 68,655 of NZ_FODY01000006.1, forward strand.
TATCACCTCATTCTATTTTTCTTTGCTATTATTTGACGTAGTTTTGCGCTTTTCCTATAAAAAATTTGTATTGTCCATAAAAATGCAGAATCTTTTTAGATTCAGTATACCCTGTGTCAATCAGGAAAAGCAATAGCAAACAAACGTTTGCCAAACACTTGTTCGTGTTGTATACTAAGTATATCAGGCTACCAGCCGGCAACAGTACCGGCTTTAACCAGACCACAGAACAAAAGGTGAGAACATGGAAAATAAATTAAAGCTTTTAGGCGAAAGTGCCAAATATGATGTGTGCGCTTCCACCTCGTCCCAGAACAACCGGTTTAAAAACACCGCTATAGGACGCAGTCTGCCTAGCGGTGTCTGTCACTCGTTTACTCCGGACGGACGATGTATTTCCCTGTTCAAAGTATTATTAACCAATTATTGCGAGAAAGATTGCGCCTACTGCCCCAACCGGACAGCCCGCGATATTCCCCGAACCGCCTTCCGGGCGGAGGAACTGGCCGGTTTATTTATGGATTTCTATCGCCGTAACTATGTGGAAGGCCTGTTCTTGAGTTCCGGTATCCTTCATTCGACCTCACGCACGATGGGCGAAATAATCAAGGTTGCCGAACTGCTGCGCAATCATTATCGCTTTGGCGGTTACATTCATCTTAAAATACTGCCCGGTTCCAGCGAAAGTGAAATCCAGGCCGCCGCTGCGGTTGCCAATCGGATCTCCCTCAATATGGAAGCCCCGACAGCAGTCCATCTGGCCCGACTCAGCCACAGCAAACAATTTGACGCTGAACTGTTGTCAGGCATGTCCGCCATCAGCAAGCAAATAACAGCAACAAAAGGAGTAACCCATTCCACTCAATACATCGTAGGTGCTGCTGGTGAATCTGACCGGGATATTATAGGTTCTGTCAACCGGCTCTACCGTGATTATCGACTGCAGCGGGCTTACTTCAGCGCCTTCCAACCCGTAAGCGGTACACCGCTGGCCGATATTGCACCGGCTCCTTTATTGCGCGAAAACCGACTGTACCAATCGGATTTTCTGCTGCGTTTTTATAACTTTACCTTAGATGATCTGGTCTTTGAAAATGACGGCAACTTCGATCTGCAGATGGACCCCAAACTCGCTTATGCCCTGCACCATCCGGACCTGTTTCCGCTGGAAATTAACAAGGCCTCGTACCACAATCTGCTGAAAATTCCCGGCATTGGCCCCAAGTCAGCCGCTACCATCACCAAAGTACGCCGGGAGCATCGTTTTGCCGACCCAACAGAATTGAAGCATGCCGGTATTGTCCTAAAACGGGCTCTGCCATTTATCACTGTCAATGGCCGTTATTTCGGCAGTTTTACCATGCTTAGCCGGCCCCGCAAGGCGGTCTACGAACAACTTAATCTCTGGGGGGATTCCCGTGATCTTTTGCTCACCGACACCGGCTTCCATCATTAAGGCTGCATTGCTGGCAAAACTACATAACGACCTTCCCTGTATCAAAGGGGAAGAAACCTGTCTTGGTTTATTTGCCCTTACCGAAAGTCATGATGCCAACCGTTTTTCACTGCGTGATTTAATCGAACAACTGCAGTTGTCCTGCGGCCTTCAGGCCGATTGGCTTGCTACAGACTCCGTGCGAACCTTGCTTCGCCATATCAATGCCAATTTACGTTACGGCGCAGCCGACCGGTCGGCCGTGATCTTTGCCGCCGTGGAACAGGCACTTGTTTACGGGCCGGCCTATACTTTATGCGGCATTGGCGATATCAGCCGGATTTTCGTCCTGCGCACCCGCGCCGTTGCCCATGAAATACATCGGATGACCGGCTTTATCCGTTTTTCTCCCGGTGAGAATAACCGGACCTTAATCGCCGTACCTCAATTATTCCATCAAACAGCCGATTTAATTCTTGAAAGACTAGCCGCCCGCTATCCCGGTCACAAACTGGTTTTCCTCCTCGACGATCGAGCTCTCGTACTGGAAAATAAGGCAATCACCTGCGAGTCGGTTGACCACTATCAGCCCTATGTGGCCCAGGACAATTTTAAAGAACTGTGGGAGACTTACTACCGTTCTCAATATATCACGACCCGCAAAAATATCAAATTAGCCAGCCGGGTCATTCCTAAGAAATACTGGTCCTGGCTGGCTGAGGGAAAAATTCTTGCCCAGGAAGCCGGTGAGTCTGCTAAGACAGCAGTTCCGATGCAAAAACCAGACGGATTCCCTTGGCCTCCAGCTCCGGAATCATTTCCTTAATTGCGGTGGCCGTATGAAGGCGGGCATGACCGATCACAGTAACCGCGCCATAACGCAGTGCCATATTGGCCGCCGTACGAATTTGCTGTTTTATGGCATCCACTTCATTGTTGTTATCCAGGAAAAGATCATTAGAAGTGGTTCTTATCCCCAGGGGACCGGCTACGTCTATCGCCACCGACTTACTAGTTGTCCGGCTATCCAAAAAGAATAGACCATGTTCTTTGACCACACCCAAAACCTGGCTCATCACCCGCTTATCAGCCGTCGCTCTGGAACCCTGATGATTGTTTACACCGATAATTCCCGGTATGGAACGGATTGCCTGATCAGCCGTATTCCGTATTTCCTCATCACTCATCTGTACGGTAATTGTGGTGGCCTCAGATTGTTCACTGGCCGCCAGCGGTTCCATCGGCAGATGCAAAATCAATTGCCGGTCTGACCGGCTGCCTGCTTGTGCCGCTTCATTGCTATACATCCGATAAGGCAAAATGGCAAAAGTCAACGGACGGTCAATGGTTGCATAGGCCGTGATCGGCTCCCGGGCGTAACCAAAATCATCAACAACGATCGCCATCCGCGCCCTGGTCGGTTTTGGCTGTGGTTCAGTTGCTTTAACCTGCGGTTTTGGCATATTAACCAAATAAAGCTGATCGGTAATGCAGGTAATTGTTTCGTTATCCACCTTGCTTTGCAAACCAATATCCAAACGAGTAGCCTCATATCCTTGATATTGGTCGGCCTTTCGTTCAATGATTTTAGCCGGAATGCTTTGTACCGCCTCTGCCAAGGCCGTCTCCAGCTTTTTCGCCGTCGCTTCGTCGGCAACTTTAACCAGGGCCTTACGCTGTGACCAGCTAACAGCTCCTTCGGTTCCCTGCAGCTTTGTCCGCTGCTCGCCTTCCTGCTCGGCCTCAGCCTGCAGACCCGCGGCGGCAAGGGCATTGTTCACGGCCACGTGAATCTTATGGGCAGTTGCCGAAAAGTCCACTGTACCGCCAGCTCCTGACCTTTTTATTTCATAGGACTTATCTTGCTGCCGCTGGTGACTATTCTGGAAATAAAGAAACCCGGCAAGGCAAATGAAGCATAAAATTCCGCCGATCCATACTATACGTGTCCTGCGTCTCATCTCTAACGACTCCTTCTGCGCAATTGTCTATGTCGCCTACGCGTCAAAGCTGCCACCTGATTTCTTATTAGGTTTCCCTGCCAGTAAAATAAATCCTGCTTAAAAGCAAGGGGAAGCTTCCTGTTTTTGTGAAGAATGCCGCAAACTTTCCGCCTAGAACGCTGCGTACCTCGTCAGCCTTAAGATATTAGTAGCTGATCTATCGTATAGTATGAGAAATTTTGTATCTTTTGTTCCACGCAAAAAGAAAGAAGTCATTGCAAAATGCAATGACTTCTCTGTTTGCATAGATAATTATTTATGTTTTACCGTGAATTTCTTGCGGAGATAATCTCTTACTTCATCGGCATCGTTCATAGCCAGGACTTCGTCAAGAATTTGCTTGCACTGTTCCGACGAAAGCTTCCGGACAATTTCTTTAACACGTGGTATAGCCGGAGCGCTCATACTCAATTCATCCATACCCATAGCTACCAGTAAAGCGGTTGCCAGCGGGTCGCCAGCCATTTCGCCGCACATGCCGGCCCAAATACCATGATCATGGGCTGCCTTAATGGTGTTGGCAATCAGTTTTAATACTGCTGGATGGAATTGATTGTACAGCGGACTTACCTGCACATTGCCGCGGTCAACAGCCAGGGTGTATTGAACCAAATCATTGGTGCCAATACTGAAGAAGTCGCATTCCTTAGCCAGCAAATCGGCCGTAACAGCCGCCGCGGGGGTTTCAATCATAATGCCCACCGGCACGTTGTCGGCAAACTCTTTACCTTCTTTTCTCAGCTCTTCTTTGGCCTGTTCAAGAAACGCTTTTGCCTTGCGAATTTCACCGATACCGATAACCATCGGCAGCATAATGGCAATCTGGCCATATACAGCAGCCCGCAATAAAGCTTTTAACTGCGGAATAAATACGTCAGGACGCTGCAGGCTGATACGCAATGCCCGGTAACCCAGGAACGGGTTTTCTTCCTCTTCTACCTGAAGATAGGGCAGCGGTTTGTCGCCACCGATATCCATGGTACGAATAACGCAAATGTGCTCGCCGCATTTTTCAGCAACTTGTTTATATGCGTTAAATTGTTCTTCTTCGGTCGGAATGTTTTCACGGCCCATGAACAAGAACTCGGTACGGAATAAGCCGATCCCTTCACAACCAAATTTCAAGGAGTTATCCATATCGGCCGGACCGCCAATGTTAGCCGCCAACTGCACTTTGACACCATCGGTCGTAACTGCCGGAAGCTTAACATTTTCAAGGTCACGACGCCGTTGTTCCTGCTGTTCTTCCAGCATAGTTTTATATTCGGACAGGCGCTCCTGATCAGGCGAAAGAATAACCTCACCGGAATAGCCGTCAAGAATAATCTGTTCACCATCGGTGATATCACCAAGGAATTCAGCCAAACCTACCACGGTGACTAAGCCGCGGGACTTGGCGATAATAACCGCATGAGAGGTCGTACTGCCTGTGCCTAGAATAACCCCTTGCACTTTCTCAATCGGAATGTCGGCCATGACGGACGGTTCGATTTCGGCGGCACATAAAATAATCGGTTCATCACCGAACTCTACGCCTTTAATCCCGAGAATGTGCCGGACAACCCGCTTGCTGACATCACGGACATCGGCTGCCCGTTCTTTAAAGTACTCGTTATTCATCGACTCAAACATCGATGCGTATTCTTCTCCGGAAGCCAGCATCGCGCGCGGCGCTGACATGGATTTCTCAATCCGGTCAAAAATACTGGTTTCAAACACAGGATCATTCAATATTTGAATATGTGCTTCCATAATAGCAGCCTGGTTTTCCTCGTCGGCTTTATGCGCTTTATCAACAATCTTTTGTATTTCTTCTGTTGCAATTACTATGGAAGCTTTTAGTTTTTCAATTTCTTCAGCAGGCGTACCTGCATTATAGCTGTCAAGATAAGCTGTCAAATCCGTTGTTAAAATTTTTACTTGACCTACTGCAACGCCCGTTACTACACCTTTACCATGTAAAACTTTAGCCACAACCAGACCTGCCTTTCAAACATTAATTTAACATTCCCAAAGATGATTATTCGCCGAAATTGCTGTCAACCAATTTTTTCAATGCAGCCAGACATTCCTTTTCATCCGGACCGTCTACCGATACATTGATCGTAGTTCCCTTGGTTACGCCCATAGCCATTACAGACAGAATGCTTTTGCCATCGGCAGTTTTGCTGTTTGCTTCGATTTTCACTTTGCTTTTGAAGCTGGAGGAAGTTTTTACGAATTGAGCAGCCGGTCTTGCATGCAATCCTGCAGGGTTGTTAATTGTCATTTTTGCTTGTACCATAATGATCATTCTCCTTTTATCTTTTCATTTATTATTAGCGATAAGCATACGGGGAGAATCCTTGGTTACACTTTCCCCAATTCATCACCTCAATATTCATATGCAAAAACCATGCCAATCGCACGACCCCAGTTCCCACAAAGGTTTTACTGACAGCGAACCATCATCTTGGTAAAAAGTATCAACTCTTTTTTTCTTTGTTGATACTTTTTACTAGGTTACCCCTTTTTCTCCCAAAGAATATTCTTTTCAATCCCATATTTTTGGGCTTTAGCGGCTACCGTTTTGTGAGTAAGCCCCAGCGCCTTAGCAGCGGCATTGTAACTTCCATACTTTCTTAAGGCCATTTGAATAATCTGCTTCTCGTATTCCTCCCAGGGAAGTATACTTTCCTGGGAAAAAGCATGGTCGATCAAAGTTGTGGCTGATGAAACATTTTCCCGCAAATAGATAGGAAGGTCACGGCTTTCTATATATTTGCCATCGGTTAAGGTTATGGCTCGTTCAATGATATTTTCCAGTTCCCGTACGTTGCCTGGCCATCGATACTGTAGCAACACCTCCAGTGCATCCTGTCTAATTCCTTTTATTTCTTTGTTGATTTCACCATTTATTTTATCAATAAAATGTTCAATCAACATAGGAATATCTTCCTTACGCTCCCGCAGCGACGGCAAAAGAATGGGTATGACGTTCAGGCGGTAATATAAATCTTCCCGGAACTCACCAGCAGCCACCATCTCCTCCAAATTCCGGTTGGTCGCCGCAATAATCCTGACATCCACCTTAAAGATATCTTCGCCACCCACCCGGCCAATTTCCTTCTCCTGAATGACACGCAGCAGCTTGGCCTGCATGTTTTTTTCCATTTCCCCGATTTCATCCAAAAAGATAGTGCCTTTATGGGCCAGTTCAAACTTCCCAAGTTTCTTTTTTATGGCACCGGTAAAAGCGCCCCGTTCATGACCAAACAGTTCGCTTTCCAGCAAAGTGGCCGGTATGGCCGCGCAATTCACCCGGATAAACGGTCCACCGGCCCTGATGCTGGCGCAGTGAATGCCCTCCGCCACCAGTTCCTTCCCTGTGCCGCTTTCCCCGCGGATCAACACCGTGGCCAGCCCTTCAGACGCTTTGGCAGCAACCGCCAGGGCATCGAGAGCCTTGCCGCTACGACCAATAAATTTGGCAAAAGCACGGGCCGGTCTTTTAATACGCCATAGTTCCTGTTCCAGATATTCAGCTCTGGCTGAAACGCGGTTTAATTTTTCCACCAGACCCTGCACCTCGGAAACATCTTTAACAATCGAAACGGCGCCGTCCACTTCGCCGTCCACGACAATGGGATTTACATTAGCCACAATGGTGACGCCATTGTGTTTGGTACTAATGCTGCCCAATACCTGTTCCCCCGTATTAAGCACCTTGTTACGGGCGCCCTTGGGCGATATAATCTCAATGCTGTGATTGACAAGATCTTCTCTCGCTTCACCGACAATTCGCAAGTAGGACGGATTTACATAGGTAATATAGCCGTCTTTATCCAATACGCAGATACCGTCATGCACCGACTCCAGGACCAACTGCAGCTTTTCCTTTAACTGCTTGACTTCCCGCAGCTCTCCCGCCGTTTTTTCCATCGCCGAAATATCCTCAAAAATGGCGACTACACCCTTTGATTGACCGTTGACGATAATCGGGCTGCGGTTGGTCACAATAATGGAATTGCCGATCAATTGGCGACAGCCCAACTCAGGTTCCATCTTTTTATTGACAATATGCATCCGGGAACCGGGTATGATCTCACAAACCGAATTGCCGATTGCCTCCACTGCGGCAATTCCCATGATTTTTTCAGCCGCCGGGTTAAAAATAGTAATAATATCGTTTTCATCGGTAACCACCAGACCATTGGCCATGCAGCTAAATACCTGTTCTGCCGTAAAGGTATTTTCATGGATCAGGTTGTCCACCTGCGTAAACGTGCGAAAATCGGCAATCTGAAAATCGCTCTCCAGAAAACCGACCATTTCATTCACCGCCGCCTCAGCCAAAGCCCCCTCGCCGGATACTTGAACAACATCGCCTACCTTAATCCGCAGCGATACAATCAGCATTAGACTGCTGGCTGTCACCTTCTCCCGGCCCGGGCAGTGCAAATATAACGGTACGTTATATTTGTTCTTTATTTCATAGGATTTTTGCACAACCATCGCGGCAACTCTGGCATGGAGCCCGCTTTTATGCTTAATAACAGCTTTTTTTATAATATACAAACTTCCACCTCCGTCTCCATTCTTATTATCAGCCTATTTTGCAAAAATATCGTCGATAATAAGCTGTGTGGAAACAGGTCATTTTCCAGCTAAATAATTGTGTTATAGCCACCATGAGCTATATATCTTCGACGGCTGCGCTCAATTTCCTCTCACAGGGCCGCTCTATCCATCAAAAAGAAAATAAGTGCAGCTTCTGTCGAAGCCGCACCCAAAGGCCTGTTATTTTCTTCTTTTTTGCAGTTCCGCCAATAATTCACTGGGGCCAATATTATGATAGCCCAGCAGCACCAGACAATGGTACCACAAGTCGGCCATTTCGTACAGAATTTCCTCTTTACTGTTATTTTTGGAAGCAATAATGGTTTCCGCACTCTCTTCGCCGACTTTTTTCAGGATTTTATCCTGCCCTTTAGTGAAAAGATAGTTGGTGTACGAGCCTTCTTTCGGATTTTCTTTCCGGTCCATAATAACCCCGTACAACTCATGCAAAACAGTGGAAACCGATTGTCCGTATACCTTGCTTGTATCAACCAGCGCTTTCACCTCTGTCGTGCCGCCCAGCTTCCGGCTAAAGCAGGAATAGGTTCCTTCATGACAGGCGACACCTGTTTGTTCCGCCTTAACCAGCAATGTATCAGCATCACAGTCATAATAAATATCCTTAACAGTTTGAATATGCCCCGAGGTTTCCCCTTTTTGCCACAAACGGTTCCGGCTGCGGCTGTAAAACCAGGTGACACCGGTGGTCAGCGTTTTTTCAAGCGCTTCCTGATTCATATAGGCCAGCATCAGAACCTCATTAGTGGCTACATCCTGAATAATGGCCGGCACCAGTCCCTGCTCATTAAAACGAATCATTGTAATGTCGATCATAATCGTACCTCCACGCCTCTGGATTTCAAATATTCCTTCACCTGACGTACAGTAAACTGTCCATAGTGAAAAACGGAAGCAGCCAGCACCGCATCGGCCCGGCCGGCGGTAAGAACCTCATAAAAATGCTCCAGCTCTCCGGCACCGCCGGAAGCGATGACAGGCACATCAACGGCCAATGACACCGCTCTGGTCAGGGCAATATCATAGCCATCCTTGGTTCCGTCTTTATCCATGCTGGTCAACAGAATTTCTCCGGCTCCCAGTGCGACTGCCTGTTTAACCCATTCCAAAGCATCAATCCCGGTCGGCGTACGCCCGCCGTTAATAAATACTTCCCAGGCATCCGGTCCGGTCTGTCTGGCATCCACCGCCAGCACAATGCACTGGCTGCCGAAACGTTTTGCTCCTTCTTCAATCAAACCGGGATTTTTAATGGCCGCCGTGTTGAGAGATACTTTGTCGGCGCCGGCCTTCAGCATTCGTCGAATGTCTTCTACCGTTCTGATGCCGCCACCCACAGTAAAGGGAATGAATACCTGCGACGCCGTATTCTCAACGACCTGCACCATGGTGTTACGTTCCTCGTGGGAAGCAGTAATGTCCAGAAATACCAATTCATCGGCTATTTCCTTATCATAAATGCCGGCCAATTCCACCGGGTCACCGGCATCGCGCAATTGCACAAAATTGGTTCCTTTAACCACCCGGCCGTCCTTCACATCCAGACAGGGAATGATTCTCTTTGTATACATGCGTTCACTCTCCCCGCGCGACTTTTAGCGCTTCCGTCAAGCTTAGCTTGCCTGTGTAAATAGCCTTGCCGACGATAACGCCTTCCACACCCGCCGCCTCAGCTTCTTTTACGGCAATAATATCCGCCAGACCGCTTACACCACCGGAAGCAATGACCGGAATCGCCGCCGCCTTAGCCAGCGAGCAGGTCGACGGAACATTCACCCCGGCCAGCGTACCGTCACGGGATATATCGGTATAGATGATCCGTGCCACACCAACGGCGGCCATTCGCTTCGCCAGTTCCTCCGCCTGGATGCCGCCGGTAACACCCCAGCCTTCTACAGCTACCTGTCCGTCCCGCGCGTCAATACCAACAACGACACGGTCGCCATATAGCCGGCAGGCTTCTTTTACCAGGTCCGGCTGCCGGACGGCAATGGAACCCAAAATTACCCTGGCCACACCTTTATCAAAAAGAGTCTCCATATAATCAAGCGTACGAATACCGCCGCCTAATTGCACCGGAATATCCACCGCCTTGACAATCGCCGCAACAAGGTCCAGGTTTACGGCTTTTCCTTCCAAAGCGCCGTCCAAATCCACCACATGCAAATACTCCGCTCCTTCACGCAACCAACGCAGCGCCATATCAACCGGCTGATCGGCAAACACCGTTTCCTGGTCAAACCGCCCCTCTGTCAAACGCACACATTTTCCACCACGAATATCAATCGCCGGAAAAATAAGCATAAACATCTCTCCTTCTATTCCGGTTCAACCTCTATAGGCAACAAAATTTTGCAATATGCTAAGTCCGGTACGGCTGGACTTTTCCGGATGGAACTGAACGGCTTGCACATTACCGCGGCCCACGGCGGCAGTCACCGGACCACCGTATTCAGTCACGGCGGTAATTAGTTCCGGGTCCTCCGGTACAGCCTGAAAGCTGTGAACAAAATAAGTATAGGAAACCTCGTCAAGGCCAGAAAATAAAAAGCTTGGCGTACGGTACTCCAGACTGTTCCAGCCCATTTGCGGAATTTTCATGCCCGGAGCCTGTATCTTGCGGACCATACCCGGAAAAATCCCCAGGCCGGCAACGCCGGGATTTTCTTCACTGCCCTGAAACAATACCTGAAGGCCCAGGCAAATTCCCAGCAGCGGTCTGCCGCTGGCGACCACTGAACGAATCACCTCAACCATGCCACGTTGCTGCAAATTGTGCATACAGTCGCCAAAAGCCCCTACGCCAGGCAGTACGACCTTATCTGCCGCCGCAATAACCCGGGGATCACCGGACACGGTGACGGGCGCGCCCAACTTAACGAATGCTTTTTCCACACTAAAGAGATTTCCCATTCCGTAATCTATGATTGCGATCATCTTCGCGCCTCCTCTTATAGCATCCCTTTGGTGGACATAACTCCTACAATCCGTTCATCCTTCCGGGTTGCCTCATCCAAAGCCCGTCCCAGAGCCTTAAACACAGCTTCTACCATATGATGAGCGTTCTTGCCATACAAAATCCTTACATGCAAGGTTAAGCCTGCGTGCACCGCCAACGCCCGCAGGAATTCTTCCAGCAGTTCGCTGTCAAATTCACCGATTTTAACCGACGGCAGCTCTCCTTCAAAGACCAGGTAAGGCCTGCCGCTAATATCCAGCGAAACCATAGCCAACGCCTCATCCATAGGAACAAACACCGTTCCATAACGCTTGATACCGGCTTTGTCCCCTAAGGCCTTGAGTAAAGCCTGCCCTAATACAATACCGGCATCTTCTACCGAATGATGTCCGTCCACATACAAATCTCCCTGCATGCGGACCGTTAGATCAAATAAACCGTGCCTAGCCCATAATGTCAGCATATGATCGAAAAAGCCAATGCCTGTGGCAATATCGGTTATACCTGAACCGTCAAGCTGGACACTGACGGTAATATCGGTTTCCATTGTTTTACGTGATACGGTTGCTGCACGCTGCATCTATCCATTCCTCCCAACTGCCTTGTCTTATGATCGAATCTGAATCGCCCGGGCATGGGCAGTCAGCCCCTCGGCCTCAGCCAGCCGGATAATGTCCGCGCTGACCGCCGCCAGCGCTTCCGGTGTGTAGGAAATAATACTGGTTTTTTTCATAAAGGTTTCCACATTAAGCACCGAATAGAAGCGAGCTGTTCCGCCGGTTGGCAATACATGGTTAGGTCCGGCAAAGTAATCACCCAGCGGCTCTGGTGAATAGGGGCCCAAAAACACCGCGCCAGCGTGCCGCACATAGGGCAACAGTCGGAAAGGTTCGGCCGTGATGATCTCCAGATGCTCCGGTGCCGATAGATTAGCCAGTTCCATCGCTGCCTGCAGCGTATCGGTTACAACAATCAGGCCGTTTCGTTCCAACGCCAGTGCCGCAATCTCCTTGCGCAGCAACAGTGCCAACTGCTGTTCGACCGCCTGCCGCACTTTATCGGCCAGTTCACGGCTATCGGTAATAACAATGCTGGAGGCCAGCACATCATGCTCGGCCTGGCTGAGCATATCCGCCGCAATATACCGCGGTTCAGCCGTTTGATCGGCAACAATCAGAATTTCACTGGGACCGGCCAGCATATCAATATCGCAATAGCCATAAACAGCTTTCTTCGCCAAGGTCACAAAAATATTGCCCGGACCGGTAATCTTATCCACCTTGGGTATTGTATCCGTACCAAAAGCCAAAGCCGCAACAGCCTGCGCCCCGCCGGCTTTAAAAATCCGGGTGACACCGGCTTCCCGGGCGGCTATCAAATACAGGGGATTTATACTGCCATCCCGGGCAGGCGGCACAACCATGATAATTTCTTTGACTCCGGCCACCGCCGCCGGTACGGCATTCATAACCACCGAAGATGGGTAGGCCGCCGTGCCGCCGGGAACGTACATCCCGACCCGTTCCAGCGGGATACATTTCTGGCCAAGCATCGAGCCGTATTCGCGGGTGGTCAGCCAGGTTTTCGGCAACTGCTCGGCATGAAAGGATTGAACATTTTGTATGGCCTTGCGCAGAGAATTCAGAGTATCGGCATCCACTTGACGATAAGCTGCATCAACTTCCGACTCCTTGATTTCCAGGTCCTGCGCCTCCAGCCTGACTCCATCAATTTTTTCCGTATAAGCAAGCAGTGCTTTGTCGCCTTCCGCCCGGACATCACCGACAATTCGTTCCACCACCTGGGCAGCAGTCAACTCTTCACCAAAAGCGGCAGCAATCCGCGCCTTAGCTTTTTCACCCAATTCCACCGTATCAAAGGCAGGCTTTTTTAACAATGCCTCCAGTTCTACCTCAGTCATCTCGCTGGCAAATACAGTTTTCACTTCACGCCACCTCTCGTGACCAGTTCCTGCAAATCTTTGGTCAATTGATTAATGCGGTCAAATTTCATCTTAAAGCTGACCCGGTTGGCGATAAAACGCGCCGTTGCCGGTTCAATCTGCGCCACTTCGATCAACTGATTCTCCTTTAGCGTACGGCCGGTTTCTACAATATCGACAATCATTTCCGCCAGTCCGACCATCGGCGCCAACTCAATGGAGCCATTTAATTTAATAATTTCCACCTGAATTCCCATACTATGAAAAAAGCGTTCCGCAATATTGGGATATTTCGTCGCCACTCGCATATGGGCATAATCACTGAATTTTTCCTGTTTTAACGCCTGCGGCACAGCCACCATAAGACGGCAATAGCCAAACTTCAAATCAACTAGTTCATATACATGCTTTGCTTCTTCGAGCAGGACATCTTTCCCGATAATTCCGATATCAGCGGCGCCATATTCCACATAAGTCGGTAAATCAGCCGTTTTGGTAATGATAAACTTTATTTTTTTAGCTTCATTTACGATGACAAGTTTACGCGAATTTTCACTCAAACCCTCCGCCGTATAACCCAACTCAGCCAGCAAATTAGCCGAAGGCTCGAACAGCTTTCCCTTGGGCAAGGCAATCGTTAGATATTCCATATCACTGGACGTCATATGCAGTCCCTCCAGATACTTTAGTTATTTAAAGCATTAATATGATAATATGCTATCACATTAGTTTTATCCCGTCAATAAAAAACTGCCGGTGAAATCAATTTGTTTTGCCGGCGACAAATGCACAGTAGGATTTTGCCAAACCAAACTAGAAGTGTTTTTATATTAAAAATCAGACACAGGGGGTCTTCATTGTGCCATTTAACATTTTAGTCTTAAACCAGCTAAAAGAAAATCATATGGCAGCCATCCAGGATGCCGCGCCAGGCAGTTCAATCATCACCGCCGACCTGTCCACAGCCGGCCAACATATCGCCAATACAGACATTCTGGTAGCCTGGGGCAACCAGGATATTCGCCAGCTCTACACCGCCGCACCGCAGCTTCGCTGGGTTCACGCCCTGAGTGCCGGCGTGGAGGACTGGCTATTTCCCGAATTGGTCAACAGTTCTACCTTGCTAACCAACTCCAAGGGAATTCACGGCATCCCCATATCCGAGCATGTCCTGGCCCTCATGCTCGCTTTTACCCGCGGACTCAATCTGCTGATACCGCAACAACACCATAAGCAATGGAAACGGGTGCGGGTCGACGAAATACACGAAAAAACAATCGGCATTGTCGGACTTGGCAATATCGGGCGGGAAATTGCCAAAAAGGCCAAAGCACTGGGCATGCACGTAGTGGCAACCAAGCGGGAAGCAACCACAGAACTATTTGTCGATGCGCTGTACACACCCGATTACCTGACAAAAATGCTGAGCATCTGCGATTTTGTTGTCATGTCGCTACCCTTAACGGAAGAAACCAACGGAATGTTCAATCTGGACTATTTCTCGGCCATGAAACGGACAGCTTATTTCATTAACATTGCCCGTGGCGGTGTCATTGTCGAAGCAGACCTGATTACCGCTCTGGAACAGCAGCTAATCCAAGGTGCCGGTCTGGATGTTTTTGCCCAGGAACCGCTGCCAGACACTTCGCCGCTTTGGAACATGCCTAATGTCATCATCACGCCCCATCTGGCCGGTTTATCTCCCAGCTACCTGGATCGCGCCATTCAGTTGTTTGCCGATGATTTAACACGGTTTATCGATAATGATCAAATTCTTAATATAGTGGATAAACAAAAGGGGTACTAAGGCGTGTTTGCAGGCTAACGGAATGATCCATGGCACAGAAAGCGCCGTCAGGGAGCGTTTCGGATAGTTTGCAAGCAAACACGCCCTAATTCATATTATCGGCCTTTCGGAGAAGACAAAGCTCCGGTGGATCATCCTTGGCCGGAGCTTTATGATGTCGCCTTATGATTTCGATAATTTCGGGCTCGGTCCCGACCTGACTCAGTAACGCAGCTCCCCGCTCGGCATGATTAAAATAGATATAAAAGGCATGCCGCAAATTGGCAGGAAACGTTCCTCGTCCTTGCCTGCCCCAGGCTTCAGCCCAGGCGGGAGCACAGGCATGAGCCAGCACCGCCATAATTTTACCGGCTGTATTGATATCACCACGCCGCTTCCCCACATCGTGCAGCAAAGCGCAGCGAATCAACCGGTGTATGTCAATCGCCAGCCGGCCGGAAAAACTAAGCGCCGTATAGGTTACATTCAGTGCATGCCGCTGTTCGGCCATGCTCATGCCCCAAAATAATTCCTGCTCACCGGGTCGCAAATAACGGTTTGCAAATTCTTCCTCATGTCTGTTTATGCTGGCGGTAAGAGCCGAAATCACTTGTTTCACCCGTGAAAACATGACAGTCTGCTCCCTTAGGCTAAATATAGATAAGTTCTTTACAGCTTTTAGCTTTTTGGCTGGCAGCAGCTTCCTGACGTGACTGCGGGAATAGGGCCAGTTCGACGGACTGCCCCTGCATTCTTAATTCAGAAGCCTTTTGAATAGCCTCCGTCAGTTTGCCGGTTTCCCAGCCCACATACCACTCACGAAAATCAGCGTCCAGTGAAATACCCTGCCGTTCCAATGCCAGCAATACCCGCTCTATTCCTAAGGCAAAGCCGGTGGATGGGCAGTCAACACCGAAGGAAGACACCATATTATCGTAGCGTCCGCCACCGCATAGCGGAAATCCCAGTCCGGGCGTATAGCCTTCAAATACCATGCCGGTATAGTATTCAAAATCCCGGATGATCCCTAAATCAAAATTGACATACTGCTCCACACCGTACCCTTTCAGCAGGCAGTAAATATCGGACAGGTTGTCTAGAGCGGCCCGGCTGACCGGATTCTTAACCATCGCGTAGGCTTGGTCCAGCAATTCTTCTTTGCCGTACAACAGCGGAATCTGCCGCAGCAAAGCCTGAACGTCAGAGCTTAGTCCGCTGGCCGTCAGAATTTCTCCCAGGCCGACCACATTACGATTTACCATACATTGCTTGACCTTTTGGCGCTGTTCGGCGGTCAGGCGGCTTTCTTCCATGATTCCGTTGATAAATTCCACCTGGCCAATATTAACCTGAAAGGTTTGCAAACCGGGATCCTTCATTGCCTGTACAGCCAAAGCAATAATTTCTGCGTCGGCCGCCGGTCCCGGAACGCCCAGCAGTTCTACTCCGGCCTGATAGAATTCACATTGCCGTCCGGCCTGCGCCTGCTCATAGCGAAATACATTGGTTAAATAGAATAAGCGGAGCGGCAAACTGTTTTCTTTAAGCCGGGTAGATGCCACCCTGGCAATGGGAGTAGTCATATCCGGGCGTAGCGCCAGAATGTGATTCTTTTTATCAAAAAACTTGAACATATTCTGCGTCATCTGCTCGTCACTGCCGGCAGACAAAGTTTCCAGATATTCAAAAGTGGGTGTGACCACCTCATCATAGCCCCACTTGGCAAATAATCCGGCCAGCGAACCTTCCACAATCCGTTTATATTTTGCTTCCCGCGGCAAAAAATCTCTGGTGCCGTAAGGAATTTGCGGTACAAATTCATTTGTCTTCATTAAATGGTTACACTCCGTTTCAACATAAATTCAATAAAAACTTACTCTTTTCCCTTTTCGTCAAGCCGCGAAAGAACAATGCCATATCCGTCGGCGCCGTAATTCAGGCAGCGTTTCACGCGGCTGATGGTTGCCGTACTGGCGCCTGTTCTTGCCACAATATCATCATAGGTCGACCCCAACTGCAACATCCGGGCAACCTCCAAGCGCTGCGCTAGAGACTTAAGTTCCCCAATGGTGGAAACATCTTCAAAAAACTGATAACACTCCTCTTCATCCTGCAACAGTAAAATAGCCTGAAACAGTTGATCAATCAACGGATCCTTTAGTTTAGGATTCACCGGCATGGCTAGTGTCACTCCTTATTTTTCCATACTGTATATCAATATATTATATATTCGTGCAGCTAAATAGATTTCCTTCTTTATTCCTTTTTTTCTTTACTCTGTGAAAACTTTATTAAAATGTCCGTTTAAGAAAGATATTATCCAAACAATCTTCTTGACACATACAAAAAACCATGATAGGATTTAAAAAATGAATGATATTATTTATCATCTAGAGTTGGCTGAGGGACTGGCCCAATGAAGCCGCGGCAACCATCCGGAAGGAACGGTGCCAATTCCTACAGGATTTTATCCTGGCAGATGAGAGAAGCCCAAGAGTATGTGCTGGTCTCTTCGCTGCGAAGAGATCTTTTTATTTGCGCGAAAGGAAGGAGCCCCATTGATTAGTTTAAACGGGATTGAAAAAGTATACCACAGTCAGTCCGGCCAAATTCATGCTTTACGAGGCATTAACCTGGAAGTCAAGGCTGGTGAAATTTTCGGAGTAATCGGTAAAAGCGGCGCCGGCAAAAGTACGCTGATCCGCTGCATCAACCGTCTAGAGCAGCCTACGGCCGGAACAGTGATCGTCGACGGTCAGGACATCACAAAGCTAACGGAAAACGAACTCAGGGAATCACGAAAAAAAATCGGCATGATTTTTCAGCATTTTAATTTACTCTCCTCCCGCACGGTTTTTGACAACATCGCTTTCCCCCTTGAATTGGCCGGCTACGCCAAACAGGATATTGAGGATACGGTAGTCCGTCTCTTAAAATTGGTCGGGTTATCGGACAAACGCGATCAATACCCTTCACAGTTAAGCGGCGGTCAAAAACAACGGGTAGGTATCGCCCGGGCTTTGGCCAACCGCCCCAAGGTATTACTTTGCGACGAGGCCACTTCGGCCCTTGACCCGCAAACTACCAAGTCCATTTTGGAATTATTAAAGGACATTAACCGGGAGCTTAAATTAACCATCGTCCTCATAACCCACGAAATGCATGTTATCAAAGAAATCTGCGACCAGGTGGCAGTTATGGAAAATGGTTTGATTATCGAGCAAGGACCTATTTTGGATATCTTTACCCAGCCCCAGGCAGCCATTACCCAGGAATTTATCGGCACCATCATGAATCACGATTTGCCGGATCATTTTAAAGATATGCCCCTTTCGCGGACACCGCTTCCCGACAGTAAACTGTTGCTGCGTCTTTCGTTTATTGGCGATGCTGCCGGCGAGCCAATCATTGCCGGGATGATCCGGCGCTTTGATATCGATGTAAGCATTCTTTACGGAAATATGGATCATATCAGAAATGTCTCCTTCGGTACATTAATTGTTGAATTATCAGGCAACCAGGATGCTATCCATAGGGCGCTTGAATATACCAAGGCACACGAAGTGGGAAGCGAGGTGATCGGCTATGTCCCAAGACATGCTTATGCTGCTGTTTGAAGCCCTGCTTGACACAACCTATATGGTTGCTGTTTCCACATTGATTTCCACCCTGCTCGGTATACCGCTTGGTGTTATCCTGGTTGTTACCGATAAGCGAGGCATCCTGGAAAGTCTGTACATCAACCGTGTTTTAGGCAGTATTGTAAACGCAGCCCGTTCTACTCCCTTTATCATTTTAATGGTGGCCATCATTCCCTTAACCCGCTTATTAACAGGCACCTCTATCGGCACCAATGCAGCTATCGTTCCATTAAGTCTGGCGGCCATTCCCTTTGTCGGCCGGGTTGTGGAGTCGGCTCTGAAAGAGGTTGATTACGGGGTGGTTGAAGCCGCGCAGGCCATGGGAGCCTCTCCATTTGAAATCATCCGCAAAGTATTGATACCGGAATCGCTTCCTTCTATTATATTAGGGATCACCTTAACCATCATCAACTTGATCGGTTACTCGGCCATGGCCGGTGCGATCGGCGGCGGCGGTCTGGGCGATTTGGCAATCCGCTATGGTTATCAGCGGTTCCGCGCCGATATTATGCTGGCCACGGTAGCCATTCTAATTGCTCAGGTCCAAATCGTTCAATCCTGCGGTGACTATCTGGCCCGCAGAGTAAACAAAAGGTAAGTGCTATTCGTTTTCCAAGCAAGACCATATATCTATTATTTTTTAGGAGGATTCATTATGAAAAAACTGGTTTTACTCATGGTTTCCCTATTAGCATTGACGGTTCTTTTCGCTGGCTGCGGCAGTAATGATAAAAAAGAACCCAATGCCACTGCTGCCAAAACGGTGTTAAAGGTAGCAGCTACCCCCGTACCGCATGCTGAAATTCTGCAGGTGGTTAAACCCATACTGGCAAAAGAAGGCATCGACCTTCAAATTGTGGAAATGAACGACTATGTCCGTCCGAACATTGCCGTTGCCGAGAAAGAACTGGACGCCAATTTCTTTCAACATACGCCTTATCTGAACAAATTTGCCGCAGAGCATAATTTGCAATTAAGCAATATTGCCGGCGTACATATTGAACCGATGGGCATCTACTCCAAAAAAGTAAAAGCGCTGACCGAAGTTGCCGCTGGCTCGCAGGTAGCGATTCCCAACGACCCCACCAATGGTGGCCGGGCACTGGTTTTATTGGAAAAAGCCGGTCTGCTGAAACTGAAACAGGGAGTCGGCATTAACGCAACTGTAGGCGATATTGTTGAAAATCCTAAAAATCTAAAAGTAACCGAGCTGGAAGCGCCTCAACTGCCCCGCGCTTTGGACGATGTAGCCATTGCCGTCATCAATACCAACTATGCTTTGGAAGCAAAGCTGGTGCCGACCAAAGACGCTCTGTTTATTGAACAGAATGACTCGCCGTTTGTCAACATTTTAGTAGTTCGCAAAGGTGATGAGAATCGTCCGGAAATTCAGAAACTGGCCAAAGCCTTAACGTCTGATGAAGTGAAGAAATTCATCAACGACAAATATCAGGGAGCTGTTGTTCCCGCCTTCTAGGACTTGTTAAACC
The DNA here is from genome assembly GCF_900110485.1 of Propionispora vibrioides. Classification (NCBI taxonomy): domain Bacteria; kingdom Bacillati; phylum Bacillota; class Negativicutes; order Selenomonadales; family Sporomusaceae; genus Propionispora; species Propionispora vibrioides. The sequence continues at coordinate 88,528 of NZ_FODY01000006.1, forward strand.
GTATACGTAAAAGACAACCCGGAGAAATTCTCCGGGTTGTCTTTTTGCTTAGCCCCAGGAAACGAAGAGGGAAAGTCTCCGCCAACAAGACGGAGCACTTTCCCTCTTTCTTATCCCGCTCTTTATAAGGTTTTCGGACGCTTCCGCCGGAATAGCCGCAAAAAAAGATTCCGCAGCGAAGCAAGAAAAGAGTGTTTTTCAAAAAACAGAAAAATGATGGGAATGCCGATTAAGGTGAAGAAAGTTGAGGAAGCCAGACCACCAATAACTACCCAGGCCATACTGACCCGTGTCTCCGCGCCGGCGGTTACGGCCAGAGCGGTGGGCAGCATCCCGGTAATCATCGTCAGCGTAGTCATAAAGATTGGCTTTAAACGGGTCTTGCCGGCTTCAATAATGGCATCCTGTGCTTTCATACCCCGTTCCATCAACGTCAGCGTATAATCTAAGAGCAACGTACCGTTTTTGGCTACCACGCCATCCATAACCAGAATACCGATCAAGGAGTATAAATTAATGGTATTGCGGGTAATTGCCAAAAAGAGTAGCGATCCGATCAAGCCAAAGGGCAGTGAAAACATACGGATAAAGGATGTAGACAGCGATTCGTACAATGTGGAAAGCAGCATATATACCAAAATGAGCGATAATCCCAGGGCCTGCGCCATTTCACCAAAGGTGGTGTTCATATTGTCCGCCTGCCCGGTGAAACGGTAGGTTACATTAGTTCCCAAATCCTCCGGCTTTATGTTTTTGCTGATATCGTTTAGCACTTCCTGCAACGGACGATCTGTGACATTAGCCGCTATGTTAATTGATTCCTGTTTATCTACCCGTCGCAGCATGACCGGACCAACGCCATCCTGCAGGCGAGCCACATCGCTCAGCTTCACTAAACCGTTGCCGGCTTTTACCGGTATGGAACTTATATCGGAAGCCTTAAAACCTTCGCTATATTTAAGGCGTACATAAATATCCGTATCCTGTCCATCATTAGTCGGATCATTGGCATAATAACCGGCTAACGTTCCGGCCACCGCGCCGGAAAATACATTGTTGACTTCATTAACCGTAGTATTAAAGAATTTCAGCCGTTCCCGGTCCACCGTCAGCCTTAGTTCAGGCATGCCTTCGCTATAGGAGCTACGGACATCCTTAACGCCAGGTACCTTGGCAATAATATCCTGTATCCGGTAGGAGGCTTTGATAATATTATCTAAATTAGCTCCCCGGATTTCAATCTGCACCGGTGAATTATTGGGGCCGCCGCCCCCGGTACCGGTACCGCCGGAGACACCGGCGACAGAGGACTGTGTTTCACTAACCTGTGCCGAGGCTTGCGGGAAGTTTTCCTTGAGAAAACGGCGTACTTGCTCGGTCACCTGCCAAACGCTTAAACTTCGCTCTTTCCGGTCAACCATTTGCACACTGACACTGCCGTAATTGCCGGCAGGAGTGCCTACACTGGATAGGTAATAGCTAACTTCCGGAATGGTCGTGAGGTATTCTTCTATTTTTCTTACTTCCCCGTTTGTCTGATCGATGTTTTGTCCTACGGGAAACTGAATAAAAATCCGGAAACTGCCTTCATCGGTTTTAGGCATATATTCAGAACCGATCACGCCCAAAGGAACGAGAGAAACTGCAGCGATAAAACAAACGGTAATAGCACTGATGATTTTAACCGGATTGATCAGACTCCACCGCAATATTCTTTCATATTTTTCAATGGCTCCCTGCTCCAAGCGGTTCATAAAATCCCAAAGCCGTCCCTGCGGTTCCTTGAGACCATTCTTAAAGAATTTTGAGGCCAGCATGGGAGTTAAGGTAAATGACACCATGAGTGAACACAGGGTAGCAAAGACAATGGTCAGACCAAACTGCCGGAAAAACTGCCCGGTCATGCCGGTCATAAAAGCGACCGGCATAAACACAACTACGTCGCACAATGTAATCGCCAGGGCCGCCATGCCAATCTCATTCCGCCCATCTTCCGCCGCCGTCTTGGCATCCTTGCCCATTTTCAAATGGCGATGGATATTCTCCAGCACGACGATCGAATCATCGACCAAGGTACCGATACATAACGACATGCCCATCAGTGACATCATGTTGAAAGTAAAGCCGGCCATATACATAACAAAAAAGGTAGAGATCAAAGACGTGGGAATAGCGATTAAAACAGCAATCGATGAACGCCAGCCCCGCAGGAAAAGATACAGCACCAGTCCAGTCGTAATCAGCCCTTCAATCAGCGCCTCCAGCGTATTATGCAGGGAATCCTCGACATATTGAGCGGCATCGGTAATGACCACAAACTGATAATCCGGGTACTCGGCCCGCAGACTTTCCAGCTGCGCCTTAGCCGCCTTGGCCGTATCCACCAGATTGGCATCGCTATTTTTGTAAACTGTCATAGATACAACATCCTGTCCGTTAGTCCGGGCATAGCGGGTAACCCGCTGGTCCTGCTCCCTAACTGTGGCAAGATCGGTCAACGGAATATTAACACCGTTCGTATTGGTAACATGAATACCGCCTAATTCCTCTGGCGAAGCATATTGAGCAAGCAGGCGTACATTGGTTTCCTTTTTATCGTCAAACACTGAACCGGCCGGCGTCAGGACATTTTCCTGCTGAATCCGGCTCACAATGGAGCTTAAGGAAATGTTGTAGTAAGACAGCTTATCCTTGTCCACCTCCACGGCCACTTCCTTATCCCGCCCGCCAAACAGCGATACATCGGATACACCGCTAGCCCTTTGCAAACGCTCGGAAAATACATCGTTAGCCAGGGTATATACTTCCGACAGGGGTTTGCCGGAAACAATGGACACCTCCAAAATCGGCGAGGCATTAATATCCCGTTTGATAACCGATGGCGTTTTCACACCGGTCGGCAATTTGCTTATAGCCGCATTGACATATTGTGTGGCATCAACGGCTGCCGTATCTACATTGGCCCAGAACTCAAATTCCAGGGTAATTTGGGCTCTTTCCGGTCTGGCAACCGAAGTGATATGCTTTAAATTGGCCAAAGAAGACAGTGAATTTTCCAGGGGTTTTATGACGTCCTGCTCCACCTGTTCGGTCCCGGCCCCCGGGTAGTCAACCGTTACCGTGACATAGGGAATATTGACGGCCGGCAACAGTTCTACCCCAATCCGGTAAAAGCTGAATAAACCTAACACGACAAACAGCATGACAATCATCGAAATGCCGATAGGTTTTTGGATGGAAAAACGAGTTATATTCACGACTGGCCACCTCGGTTATCTATCGTGACCGGATTGGCCTCAATTTGCAGCCCTGACCGCAGACGCGAAAGATTGCTGACGGCCACCCGCTCACCCTCGTTAAGACCGGCTATGATTTCCACATCCGCATCACCGCTTGCGCCGACCGTCACGTCCCGCTCTTCTGCCTTATTTTGTGCATCGATAATAAATACATGGCTTTTGCCATTCTTTTCTACAATGGCATCTTTCGGTAAAACCAAGGCCTGCGGCCTCAGTACACTGTTTACAATGGTCCTGGCAAACATGCCGCCTCTAATATCCGTTGTCGGATTGTTAAGCTCAATGCGCAGGGAAAACACCAGATTAGTGCTGTCGCTGGCCGGACTGATATAAATAATGGTGCCCGGCACTTCCTTGCTTAAGGCTTCTAAACTCACGTTAACCGGCATACCCAAAGTGAAGGCCGGCAAATCCCGCTCGGAAACTTGGCAGTCGACATAGATCTTGCTGTTATCAACGATAGTTAACAGTTTTTGTCCGGCTGAAACAATGGCTCCAACCTCGGCTTGACGATAACCGACAATGCCGGAAAATGGTGCCCGCAGGAGAAGATCGTTTCTTTGTTTTTCGGCAGCGCTTACACTGCTTTTAGCCTTTGACGCAGCCGCCTGAGCCGACTCCACCGTGGCCGGTACAGAATTGGCATTCATCTGATTGACCAAGGCATCCAACGAAGCCTTAGCGTCCAGCATTTGCTGTTCGGCGCTCTCCAGCGTATCTTTAGCAATGCCGCCGGCTTCGTAGAGAGTTTTATAGCGCTGATAACTGGCCATGGTCCGGTCATAGTCAGCCTTGGCCTTATTATAATTTGCCTGATAGGCCACTCCGCTGTTTACCGCATCCGCCATGGCCTGCTGATAAGCCGCCCGGTTCTGGGCCACGGCCAATTCGGCATCACCGGTATCCTGTTCAATCAGCACCTGCCCCGGAACGACCGACTGTCCCAATTCAGCATTTACCGCGACCAGCTTTCCTTGATATTTTGCGGCAATATCCACTTGAGCCTTGGGTACGGTCTGACCGGTCAAGGCTATGCGCTTTATCAAATCAGTCTTCCCTACAGTTACTACATCCACGGTTGTCTGTGCCACACCATTACCGGCCCGCCCGGCGGAAGAACTGTGCATGACCCGGAAATAAAGAACCAAGCCCAGACACAGTATGATAACCGCTCCGGTAGTCAGCAGAAATCTTCCCCGTTTATCGCCTTTTATGAATTGTCGCATGCTGCTTCCCCTTCTTTCCAATATCCCTGAAATTCACCAATGGTCCGTTAACTTTGAAAGTACAAATTAAATTTACGGAAACTTTTTCGTGAGGCAAGGCGCAATTGTCGAAAATAAACGAGTCGACGCTAACGAAGCCTTGTGAAAAAAGATCCGTGAAGAAATTGTGGTTTCAGAGTTGACGGACCACTCGCTTCCCTACTGCTTTTTTGCCGGCAAAGGACAAAAATGCAGTACAGCTAATGATTGGACCAAATGCCTTCATTATATTCCACAGCTATGACAAAACTGTGACAGCCTCCCATTTTCTGCAAAAGACTGCAATCTTAACACTAATCCTGTCCCACCTGTTCAATCGTCCTCCAGCCACCCTTCTTTTATCCAAAAAAGGCTTGAGTTTATGTTGGAATAAACTCAAGCCTAAGGGTAAAAAAACTAGCTGAAACACCAAATCATGGGTAGTTTATTTTTTTCGCGGCGGTAGGCTTTGAATCATAGCAAGTAAGCCTTTCGCCGATTCTTCCGGTCCCTTTTGTTCCCAGCCTTTAATACTTAAGCGAGTGCGCATCTGCCCCACAAACACATCTTTGGCAAAAAATTGATCAAAATATCTTTGGGCAATAGCCTCATGGGTTTCCCGGTACTGCGGCGGTCCAAACACATTAGCAAAATACGTATGCACCAATCCGCTCGAAGTTGTCGTCCCCTTGCTCATAACGGCGCCTGAACGGAATACATTAATGGCTTCGGCCGCCGACGTAAACCGCTCAATGACCGGATGGTCCTCATCAATTTCCTCAAAGTTATTGCAATATAGCACAAAATCAATCTTATGCCCTTTAATTACATTCTCATAGGAAGTAACCGGCAGGATGGTTCTGGCATTTTTTTGGCTCGGATTCATAATAATAGCCCGGTCAAGCTGGCCGAACGCATAGCCCGGGTTCAGATCATCCAGCCGCACGTAAGCGCCGATTTCCGTACCATAGGCAAGAATATCGCCGTCTTCACCAATAGCCAGCGACCCCATATCATCGGCAACAACCACAATATCCTGAATAAACTCCTGACCTAATACCCGGAAGGCCTCCAGTGTTTCCGATTTGCCGGCGCCGGTATCTCCCATGACCAGAATATTAGCCTGTTTATCACCCTTTAACACAATCCTGAACATAGCGCCATGGAAAGGCATCTTGCCAGCCCGCATCATGCGGATATTATGCAACGTTAACACCATCTTTTTCAAATAGCCGAAATAACCGAACTGATCCCGGTTGGGAATGGCCGCAACAAACATATCATTCTCTTCATCGTCATAAAATACAGTCGGCAGCGGTGCCAATTCGTCAATGGCATTGCCGGGAACACCACACAAATAAACAGCGTCCGGTTTTTTAGCCAAGTCAGCGTCATTGGCCAATTCAAAGAGATTACACATGGAGAATCCCAAATCATAAAATTGTTCATGGAAATAAACATGAATCAACAAGGGCCCGACTTTAGCCGGGAAACAAAGCCATTCGTCAGGCTCAATGGTAACAAGATCCAATGGATTTTTATATACCCGTTCAAATTTCCCGGTCCGTTTATTCATCGGCGGATCGAGTACTAACGGGGGATTCAATAGAATTTGACGGATAACGGCAATCTTATCCAGCTTCTTATACAACTCACCGGTATAGGGAATGGCTTTGCGCTTGCCAATGGCAGCCAGTTGTGCCCCGGCTTTAACCTGGCGGAATATGTTGGGATGCTTGCCGGCAACATTGTCCTGCAAATCCCGGTATACTTTACGTACCAAATTGGTAAGCTTCTCAACCGTCGCATTAAAGGTCCGGTAAGGACGTTTATCAATATCATCATTTTCGGAAGTGCATACAACGAATCTGTCAAAATTGCGCCAGTAATTATACAGGTATTGGATAAATTCATTGAGCAGCATCGGGTTTTTAGCAAACTGCTCCGAACCCTTAACCACATGCGTCACCAGATCAATTTGCATTTTGGTCGCGTAAACTAATGTATCGATAAGAACCTGAACATCCTCATCGGTAATATTGTTTTTATCAGCGAAAATATCCAGCAAAATAGAATTTCGCTTTTCCAGATCACGGATAGCTAGTTTTAAAACCCGGCTAAATAAATCACTGGACAACATTTCTTCGCCAGTATCACAAATTCTGTCATTCACTTTAATAATTACTTTTTTTTCCAATATCTTACTAGAAATAACATTCATCCATACATCACTCCTTTTGGTCTTCAGCCTTATCAAATTCCTGCATATTGTAGAGTCAAGCATACATCCCTATCTTTCCAGTGTAGCATATTTTACAATAGTTCTCAATAAGTGAGGTATAAATATACAGTATTATAAAGGACGCTATTCCAGCATAGTTTATGCATCGACAACGTTCGGCATTCAACATAGCCGGCCTTTCCTTGAGAACTACTGATTAGGCAAAAGGAAATCCAGCCAAGGCTGGACTGTTTAATAAGCTTGATAAATGCGCTTCCCTTCCGGCAGACATAGCTGAGGGCAATCACCCTTGGACTGCGTCACTGTTTAGCCACTCCATATAAGAACATATCGGCAATCATTTGGGCGCAAGCCTCCACATCACCAGCCATTTTTTGAAAAGCTAGCATGACAATCACGCTAAATAGACCATGGGCACATTTAACGACATCACATTCCCTAAATACACCCTTGCTGACCCCTTCCGCCAGGACCTTTTCCAGCATGCCGATTGTGTCATGAAAACCCTGGTGATATTTCTCCCGCTGTTCCTGCGTAAAACTCGAAGTCTCGTCATCATGGCCAAAGCCGCGGACTTCATGCATCATGACCCGCCATAGATCGGCATTAACAATATAAAATTCAAGAAACACCTTGATCATTGCTTTGATTTTTTCCATCGGCGGCTCTTGGGAAACAACAATTTCCTCCAGAGCTCGGTCAAAAGGTATACTCCGTTCTTTGATCAGGGTATAAAAAAGCTGTTCTTTATTTACAAAATAATTGTATACCGTGCCTTTGCCGGTATCTGCCAAAGCAATAATTTCATCTACAGTTGCCCGGTGGTAGCCGTTGCGTGAAAATACAATATAAGCGGCTTCCAGAATTTGCTGCCGCTTGCTTCGCGAATCCGAACTTAAGGCGAGCCCATCTCGATTATAACTCATAGTAGCCTCCATGCTATCTGTCAGGTAAGGTATGACCCTGCGGCCGATTGTTCCATTGGTAAGATACATTCTACAAATTTTGCTTATTTCCTTTTTACCGTCAGGCATAAGTAAGACTCCGGGAAGAAAACCGGAGTCTTACCAAACTGTACCGCCTACCTGACAAAACTAGGGAACCGTTGATTTGATGAGCCTGCCAGCCTGGCGAGAGATTTTTTCGGCTGGCAGGGAAGCAAAAGTACAGGAATAGCGGTTCCTATTTCAAGGTTTTGCTGACGCAGCCAGGCGGAAAAAAATCAGGCTGCGCAGGGTGAATAAGGCAGTAGTTCCCTAGCGATTCATTGCCCGATAGGCAATGTCCTTACGATATTGGACGTCTTTAAAATCAATATGTTTCACAGCGGCATAGGCTTTTTGCACCGCCGCCGGAATGGTCTCGGCAGTTGCCGTAACCCCCAGAACCCGGCCACCGCCGGTTACAACGGTATCACCTCGCAGCGCCGTTCCGGCGTGAAACACACAAATCCCCTCCTCGGCGGCGGCCTGCAGTCCCCGAATAGGCTCTCCCTTAGCATAATCTCCCGGATAGCCACCGGCAGCCATAACCACGCAAACTGCGGCCTGATTCAGCCAGTTAATCTCACACTGTGCCAATCTTCCTTCCACACAGGCTTCCATAATATCCACCAGATCGCTGGCCAAAAGCGGCAAAACCACCTGGGTTTCGGGATCGCCAAAGCGGGCATTGAACTCAATCACCTTCGACCCCGTTTCGGTAATCATCAGTCCCGCGTACAAACAGCCGCAATATAGCCGCCCTTCCTGGCGCATAGCATCCACGGCAGGTTGTAAAATATCTCTGACAATATCCGCCTGCAGCGCAGCCGTAACCACCGGTGCCGGTGCATAAGCTCCCATACCTCCGGTATTGGGGCCCTGATCACCATCAAAAATCCGTTTGTGATCCTGAGCCGCCAGCATCGGCACAACTGTCGTGCCATCAGTAAAAGCCAGCAACGATGCTTCCTCACCCTGCAGGAATTCCTCAATAACCACCTGACTGCCTGCCGCGCCAAAGGTGTGGTCCCGCATAATGGAATCCACGGCCCGCAGGGCTTCTTCCTCTGTCATGGCCACAATCACACCCTTACCGGCAGCCAGCCCGTCGGCTTTCACCACAATGGGTGCCTTATGCTCCCGGATATAGGCAGTTGCCTGATCGGGATCACTAAAAACGGCATAGCGGGCGGTAGGAATCCCGTATTTTTGCATTAGCCCTTTAGCAAATGCCTTGGAGCCTTCCAATTCCGCAGCAGCCTGCGAGGGGCCAAAAACCTTCAGTCCCCGGCCGGTAAAATAATCTACAATTCCATTGGCCAAAGGAGCTTCCGGTCCTACAACGGTAAGAGAAATCCCCTTTTCCCCGGCAAATTTGGCCAGCGCTTCATTATTTCCAATTCCGATATCCACACATTCTGCCAGTTGGGCTATTCCCGGATTTCCGGGAATGGCATAAATTTTTTCAACCCGCGGACTCATCGCCAATTTCCAAACCAAGGCATGTTCACGACCGCCGTTTCCAATAACCAAAATTCGCACAATGTCACCTCTCAAACTCGCTAGATCGTACTGACCGTGTGGCTGCGCCAAGCAGCCGGCTTAATGTTTAAAGTGCCGCATACCCGTAAAGATCATAGCGATGCCCTGTTCATCGGCGGCCTGAATGGATTCGGCGTCCTTCACCGATCCACCGGGCTGTATAATCGCGGTAATTCCGGCGGCCACGGCGGTATCCACCGTATCCCGGAAAGGGAAAAATGCGTCAGAGGCCAAAACAGCGCCTCTGGCCTTTTCACCGGCCTGGTCCAGAGCAATCGCAGCCGCACCGACACGGTTCATCTGTCCGGCACCGACCCCCAGGGTCTGATTGTTCGCCGCCACTACAATAGCATTGGATTTCACATGCTTCACCACACGCCAGGCCAGCATTAACTGCTCCCATTCAGCCTGGGTCGGCGGACGTTTAGTCACAACTTTCATATCTTCAATTTCCGCATCCCTGGTATCCCTGTCCTGCAGCAAAATACCACCGGATACCTTTTTAATGTCAAATTCCGCCACATCTGCGTCAACCGCTTCGGCCGTCAACAGCCGTATATTCTGTTTCTTGGTGAGAATGGTCAGTGCTTCCGGCGTAAAGGAAGGAGCAATGACAGCTTCAATAAAAATTTTGCTGATCTCTCCTGCCGTTATCGCATCCACCTCACGGTTTAAACCGACAATGCCGCCAAACGCGGAAACCGGATCGGACTCATAGGCTTTTTCATAGGCTTCGGCCAGGGTCTTGCCAACCCCCGTACCGCAGGGATTGGTATGCTTGATGATAGCAGCAGCCGGCTGTTCAAACTCCCCGACAATTCCATAAGCCGCTTCCACATCAACAATGTTATTGAAGGAAAGTTCCTTGCCATGAAGCTGTTTCGCATTGGCAATACCAAATCCGTCACCGTACTTTTCCCGGTAAAAAGCAGCCTGTTGATGAGGATTTTCCCCGTAACGCAATTCCTGAACTTTCTCGTACACGGCATGCATGGTTTCCGGAAATTGCCCGTTATCCAACTGTTTGCCCAAATACTGGGCAATGCAGGCGTCGTATTCCGCCGTATGATGGTACGCCTCCTGGGCCAATGCCATGCGGAATTCAGCACTGATTTCCTGCTTGGCCGCCAATTGGTCGATAATTTCAGTGTACCGCTCAGGATTCACCACAACGGCTACATACTGGAAATTTTTTGCCGCAGCCCGGATCATGGCCGGTCCGCCAATATCAATGTTCTCAATAGCATCTCCCAGCGTCACATCCGGCTTGGCTATGGTCTGACGGAACGGATAAAGGTTGACCACAACCATGTCAATCCCTTTAATATTGTGCCGCTCCATGGCTGCGGTATGCTCCGGATTATCCCGCAGGGCCAGGATGCCGCCATGGATATAGGGGTTCAAGGTTTTTACCCTGCCGTCCATGATCTCGGGGAAACCAGTTACATCACTTACATAGGTTACCGGAATACCAGCTTCCCGCAAGGTCTTCATGGTCCCCCCTGTCGAAATGATCTCAACCCCATAGTTTGCGAGCCGACGCGCAAACTCTACAATACCGGCTTTATCCGAAACGCTGATAAGCGCTCTTTTAATTTTCATGAGTACCCTCACCTTTTTCCAAAATGGTAACCCGGCGGCCTTCCACTTTTAGCCGGCCTTCGCAATACAGACCAATGGCCCGCGGGTACAGCACATGCTCCACATGCAGAATGCGTTCCGCCAACGTCTCCGGCGTATCCCCTTCTTCCAGCGGCACGGCTTCCTGTAAAATAATCGGCCCCGAATCCATTCCTTCATCAATAAAATGTACGGTGCAACCGGAAACCTTCACTGCATGATTAACGGCCTGTTCCTGCGCGTTCCGTCCGGGAAAGGCCGGCAGCAGCGAAGGATGGATATTCATTACCCGACCGGAGAGCCGGTTGACAAAATAAGGACTTAAAATGCGCATGAAACCGGCGAGCACCACCAGTTCTGCCTGATGAACATTGAGTTCATCGGCAATGGCCGTTTCCCACGCTTCCTTGCTTTCATATTGCTTTCTTTCGATACAAACCACCGGCACATCCCATTCAATAGACCGCTTGATCACATTGGCATCCGGATTATCACTGATGACAACGCCGATTTTAGCAGACAACCGTCCGGCGTCTATCGCATCCAGGATAGCCTGTAAGTTACTGCCACGCCCTGATGCTAAGACTCCCAGCACCATTTTACTCACCAAACACTCCTCCTTTGAGCACCACATTCCGGGATCCTTCCGTAATTTTCCCGATCACATAGGAAGTCTCACCGCGGGCCGCTAGATCTTCCTGTATCGGATTTACCTGCTCCGGCGGTACAACCAGGATCATGCCGATCCCCATATTGAAGGTCCGGTACATTTCAGGCCAGGCCACATGTCCCCATTCTTGCAATAGCTTGAAGATCATAGGCTGAGGCCAGGTTGTGGTATCCACCTCTACAGCGCAGTGTTCCGGTAAAATCCGTGGAATATTGTCATAAAATCCGCCACCGGTAATATGAACCATACCTAATATAGGAAAATTATCCAAGAGTGGCAGACATGCTTTAGGATACAATGTCGTCGGTGTCAGCAACTCTTCACCAAGGGTTTTGCCAAGTTCCGGCACATAATCTTTAACAGACAGTTTTTTCACATCAAAGCAAATTTTTCTGACCAGCGAATATCCATTGGAATGGAGGCCACTGGAGGGAAGTCCAATAAGCACATCGCCGGGAGCAATGTTTTCACCGGTGATGATGCGGGATTTGTCCACCACCCCGACGGCAAAACCGGCAATATCATATTCGCCTTGGCTATAAAAGCCGGCCATTTCGGCGGTCTCACCACCAATCAAGGCACAACCGGACTCCCGGCAGGCTCTGGCAACGCCGCCAACAATATCAGCCACTTTCTCCGGCTCCAATTTCCCTACTGCCAGATAATCCAGAAAAAATAACGGTTCGGCGCCTTGTACCAGAATATCGTTTACACACATGGCCACAGCATCCTGACCAATCGTATCATGTTTATCCGTCATAAAAGCCAGACACAGTTTGGTCCCTACTCCATCCGTACCCGATACTAAAACAGGTTCTTTATATTTTGCCACCTGCAGGCCGAACAAACCGCCAAAACCACCAATATCACCTAATACTTCCGGCCGATAGGTCGATTTAACCTGCCGCTTGATTAAATCAACGGCCCGGTTGCCGGCATCAATATCGACACCGGCCTCCCGGTACGTCAACTCCTGGTTTAACTTGGCCTTGGAAACCGAATTTTCTTTTATACTCACATTGATCCCTCACATGTCTTAGTATACCTACCTAAAAACGTCACATCAGCGGGCGCGCACACGTTGCTCAAAGACAAATTTGTTGCTGCCGCAATGGCTTTCACAGGGAGTGCTGGCCGGATACTTGCTGTTAAAGCAGGCATAGCACATATTGTCATACTTAATGTTGGCAACAGACCCATACAACCCTTCCAGGGATAGATAATGCAGCGAATCGGCACCAATATAGTCCCTGATTTCCTCCACTTGTTTGGTCGCCGCAATCAGCTCCTTACGCACCGCGGTATCGATACCGTAGTAGCAGGGATAAGCAATCGGCGGCGAGCTGATACACATATGAACGGCCGTGGCTCCTGCTTCTTTTAACATATGAACGATTTTCCCGCTGGTAGTACCTCGGACAATCGAATCATCCACCATGATAATCGATTTGCCTTCAACCACCGACCGTACCGCATTCAGTTTAATCCTGACTCCTAAATCACGCTTTTTCTGCTCCGGCTGAATGAAAGTACGTCCGATATAGCGGTTTTTCATAAGACCTTCGGCAAACGGAATGCCCGCTTCCCGACTGAAGCCCAAGGCTGCCGTCGTTCCCGAGTCGGGTACGGATATAACAATATCCGCTTTGTAGCCGCTTTCCCGGGCTAGTTGCCGGCCCATTTCCCAACGGGCCTGATATACGCTCTGTCCGTCGATAATGCTATCGGGACGGGCAAAATAAATATATTCAAATATACATAAGGCCTGTGCATCATTTTCAGCAAACCCGTAGGAATGCAAGCCTGCCTCATCGACCACCACCATCTCACCGGGAGCAACATCACGGATTAATTCGGCTCCCACTGTATCCAAAGCACAGGATTCCGAAGCAATAACCCAGCCGTCGGCGGTTTTGCCGATACATAAGGGGCGAAAGCCATGGGGATCCCGCACACCGATTAACTTGTCTTCGGTCATGACCACCAGACAGTAGGCTCCTTCGATCTTGGTCAGACTTTCCATCATTTTTTCTTCAATAGTAGGTTTTCGCGAACGGGCAATCAAATTTACGATGACTTCACTGTCAATCGAAGTTTGAAAAACACTGCCCGTTTCCTCCAAAGTACAGCGCAGCTCCTGCGCATTGGTCAAATTGCCGTTATGAGCCATGGCAATATGACCACCCGAATAAGTTACCATAAGGGGCTGCGTGTTAATCAGTAGACTGGAACCGGTTGTCGAATACCGGACGTGACCGATGGCAATTCGCTGGCCTTCCATATGCGGCAACTGGTGACGGAATACTTCACTCACCAAACCCATGCCCCGGTGGACATCCATCCAGGCACCGTCGGTTATCGCAATCCCGGCACTTTCCTGGCCCCGGTGCTGCAACGCGTATAAACCCCAATAAGTGCTTAACGATACATTATCCTCACGCGAGTATATTCCGAAAATACCGCACTCCTCGCGGGGTTTATCCATTTCCAGTGCCTCATAACTCATAAAACTTCTCCTGTAAGACGCTGTAATACTTCTTGGTACGCTTCCTCCACGTTGCCAAGGTCACGACGGAATCTGTCCTTATCCATTTTTTGACCTGTCTCGGTATCCCAAAAACGACAGGTATCGGGCGAAATTTCATCACCTAAAATGACTTCCCCGTTGTGAACACCAAATTCCAATTTAAAGTCGATCAGCTCCAGTTTTTTATCTTTCAAATAGGTAGATAAAATGGAGTTTATTTGCAGTGCATATTCCGACATAGTTTTGACCTGCTCTTTAGTGGCCAGTCCCATTGCTTCAATATGGTATTCATTGATCAACGGATCGCCCAGTTCGTCATTCTTGTAATACAGTTCCAATACGGTGGAGGGCAGCTTCGTGCCTTCTTCCCAGCCGATTCGTTTAGCCAAACTACCGGCAGCAATATTGCGGACAACAACTTCCACCTGAAGGATTTTCAATTCCTTTACCAACATTTCACGGTCGCTGATCATCCGGATGAAATGATGAGGAATCCCCTTTTCACCCAAAAGTTTGAAAAAGAAGCTGGAAATTTTATTGTTTAAAACTCCCTTGTCGGCAATGGTGCCTTTTTTCAGACCATTAAAGGCCGTAGCATCGTCTTTGAAATAAACAATATATTCACCGGGATTATCGGCAGCAAAGATTTGCTTTGCCTTTCCTTCATATAATGGTTGCTTTTCCATTGATTACCCCTCCTGATTATATATAATACAAATTATTGTTTTGCCAATAACTTAGCAGCCTTTTTCTCCACCTCAACTGCCATGGTTTCACGGTGGCGCCGTAAAGCTTCTTCAATGGTCGCCTCACTGACCCCCAAAATTTGCGCCGCAAAAATAGCTGCGTTTTTAGCACCGTTGATCGCCATAGTAGCTACCGGAATGCCTGACGGCATCTGTACAATGCTGTATAACGCATCGACCCCGTTGAGCGGCGTGCTGTTGATCGGCACACCAATCACCGGCAAGGTTGTATAACTGGCTACCACGCCCGGCAGATGAGCCGCCGCACCGGCTGCGGCGATAATGACTTTTACACCCCGTTCCCGGGCAGTCGCAGCAAAGGTGTGAACCTTATCCGGCGTCCGGTGAGCCGAAGCCACCATAACTTCCGTAGCAATACCAAATTCCTCCAAGGTTTTTACCGCTGTTTCCAGAATGGGCCAATCGGAATCGCTGCCCATAATAATAGCTGCTTTCATTATATCCCTCCTGCTCTTTTATCCGCTTACGGCCTATCTCACGACTGTCATTCTCTGCCTAGTATTTCTACAATAAATGAGACTTATTTCCGTCGGCTGGCCCTTAAGCGAAATATATGGCCTATCTATTCCATTAGTATTAAACCCAGACATCAGAACTTCTGATGTCTGGGTTTATTTGTTTCCCGGCAACTACTCGGCAAGGAATACAAACCGTGCTACAACCAGCACTGCCAAGACGTATATAATCCAGTGAACCTCGCGCCCCCGGCCGGTAATCAGCTTAACCAGCGGATATACAACAAGCCCGGCGGAAACACCGTTGGCAATACTGTACGTGAAAGGCATCATAACAATCGTGAGGAAAGCCGGTAAGGCTTCCGTAAAATCACCAAAATCAATGTGACGGACAGACTCCATCATCAGTGCGCCAACAATAATCAGCGCCGGTGCCGTTGCTGCGTCAGGAATCAGCCCGGCCAAAGGACTGAAAAATAAGGCCGCGAAAAATAGCAAACCGCAAACAACAGCCGTCAACCCGCTCCGGCCGCCGGCACCAACACCAGCTGCGCTCTCCACATAGGCGGTAATCGTGCTAGTGCCCAGTAAAGCCCCCAGACTGACACCGGTTGCATCAACCAGCATGGCTTTGCCGATGCCAGGGAAATTACCGTTTTTATCCATCAGGCCGGCTTTTGTTGCCGTACCAACCAGTGTTCCCATAGTGTCAAACAATTCAACAAAGGTAAACGTGAAGATAATAGTCAACAGTCCCATATGGACAGCACCCATAATGTCCAGCGCGAAAAATGCGTTCTGACTAAAATCAGGAACCGCAACCGGGCTGAAGCCAGCCGGAATCTTAACAACGCCCATAACAACACCCAAGATGGTTGTTACTAAAATACCGATCAACATGGACCCTTTAATATTGCGCGCTATGAGAACCCCAATAAACAAAAGACCAAACACAGCCAATAGAACTTCTTTGTCGGCCAGTTTTCCCATCTCAATGATGGTCTCAAAACTCAGCGGAGTGCCATTGCCATGAGCAGCTACCAGTTTTTCCAAAGTCGGCGGAATGAGCGACAGACGAATAGACATCAAACCGGAAAGCTTCAGGCCAATAATTGTAATGAACAAGCCTATCCCGACGCTGATCGCGTGCTTTAGCGAGGCTGGCATGCCTTCCACCAAAAGCTGACGCACTTTCGTAACGGTTAACAATATAAAAATAAGACCGGAAATAAACACGGCACCCAGTGCCACCTGCCAGGAAACACCCATACCAATAACAACAGTGAAGGCGTAGAACGCATTCAGACCCATCCCCGGGGCCAGGGCAATCGGATAGTTAACAAAAAGTCCCATCATGATGGTAACAGCACCGGCACCAATAGCGGTAGCCAAGAGTACCGCATTCTTGTCCATCCCTGCCGAACCAAGAATACTTGGATTTACAAATAATATGTACGCCATAGTCATAAACGTGGTGATACCGGCCATAACTTCCGTGTTTACATCGGTTTTGCGTGCTTTCAACGCAAATAATTTTTCTAACATTTTATCGCTCCTTAAAAAATAAAAATACCTGTTTTTGTGCTGCAGTATCTTGCGTTACTTAAAACATAGGGTAAGCTTGCAAGGATTTTTTCGTCCCACAAGGCGGAGGAGCCGCACATATCGGACATATGTAAGGCGACGACAAAGGGATCGAAAAAAACTGCAAGATGATCCATGTGTTTAGTGATGCAAGGTACTAAAGTGTATACTTTATCCACCTCCAAAAATAAAAAAGAACGGAGAAGTTTCACATCGTTCCTGAGCGAAACTCCTCCGTCCGGGCTTTTATCCCATCGGTGTAACGCAACACTGCGCCTATGTCGCTCGGTCCTGCCACAACAACAAAAGAGACCTCTCCCTGTTATGCGGAACCCTAGACATACTTTCACTCGTAGTCAGGTAATTTACGGTTGCCTGGTAGATACTTTTGAGCCTTATCCTCAAATTTATACGAGCACTATTCGTTTACGCTATTATTTTAACAGTTGGTGTCAAAGCATGTCAACAAAAAATATGAACTATAAAAGTTATCTAGTTGTCAACGTTCGGATTTTACCGTCTTACCGCCTATAAGAACAACCTTATTCAACCACTAAAAAACAAAAAAGGTAAAGCCTGCTTGACGCTAAGACGTACGGTCTTAGTCTGATATAACAAACCGCTTCTTATTCACGTCAATCCAGGAAACCGCTGATTTAGTGAGCCTGTCGGCATGACGAAAGATTTTTCGTCCGGCAAGGAAATAAAACTTTGAAATAGCTCAACTACTTCAAAGTTTTACTGGCGCAGCCAAGCTAAAAAAGACAGGACACGCAGTATGAACTAACCAGGGGATTCTGGCAAAACCGAAACATAAACGACCGGATCACGAGGCAAGTCCGCCAGAAGGACCTACTCTTTATCCTACTCAAAAGGCAAACGGTCCTGTTGCAGGCACCACATTTGCCAAAACATACCCTGCTGTGCCAGCAGTTCCCGCAAAGTACCCCGCTCTACCATTTCGCCCTGATGAACAACCAGTATTTCCTCCATCATTTCAAGGCCGGTCAACTGATGGGTAATCCATAAAGAGCTGCGCTCCCGCAGGGTCTCTTGAAGTCCTGCCAGCACCCGGCTGGCTGTCAGCGTATCCAAATGGGCGAAAGGTTCATCCAGCAGCAACACCGGTGCCTCCTTCAGCAGCGCCCGCGCAATGCCAATCCGCTGCCGTTGTCCGCCCGACAACGCTTGTCCATGCTGCCCTACCGGCGTATCAACACCTTGCGGCAGCGAATCAATTAATTCGTCAAGAGCAGCCTGAGAAATAACAGCTTCCAGTTCAGCCTGACTTGCTGTCGGTTTAGCCAGCAGGATATTTTCTTTTATACTGGCGTGAAATAAATAAACCTGCTGCGGCACAACGCTAAAAATTTCCCGCACGGCTTCCGGGCTAAAATAAGTACTGTCTTTCCCGTCGAACGTGATGCTGCCCTTGTCACAGTAGCCAAACTGCAGCAGCGCAGCTATTAAACTGCTTTTCCCTGCCCCGCTTGGCCCCACCACGGCAACCGGCCGCCCCGGACGCAATGAGAAAGAAATATTTTTCAGCACCGGTGAAGCGTCCTTGCTGTAACGGAACTCAACCCGCTCTAAAGTCACGGTTCCGTTGAGCCTATCTTCATGCCGCGCCCTTCCCTGGCTGACGGCAGATTCCGGTAAGGAAAAAAGGCGTTTGGCCGCCGCGGCACTTTCCGGCAGATAGCGGCTGGCCGCCGTCAAAGGAAGAACCGCCTCAAAACCGCTTTGGACAGCAAAAACCAGAACAGCCAGATACACTCCCGGCAATTGTCCTGTTTCAACCAGCCGGACTGCCAGGTAAAGGATACACCAGACACTGCCATGCAGCGTAAACAGGCCAATAGCCTCGCTGGTTGCCTGTCCCCAGGCAATGCGGGCCTGCAAAGTTGTCAGCCGCTTGCCGGTACGGATCATTTGGCCCGTCAGCTTTTCACCGTATTGGAAGGCGGCCAGCTCAGTCATACCGGCAATTCCGTCTACAATATGCCCGTTTAGGCTGGCCCTGGTCCGCAGCAATTGACCGGCATTGCCAAGTTGCCAATAATACATCCCGGCCGGACATAAAACACCACAGATAAAAAAGGCAGCCAGCAGAACATAGAGAAAAGCGGTATCAAGCTCAGCAAACAGGCGCAAAGCCGCCAATAAGATTATACCGGCAACAGCTGGGGGCGCCAGCAGCCGCAAATAGAAATCTCTCATCGTTTCCACATCCTGCATAAGCAGGGTTAACAGTTCCCCGTTATTTCGCTGTACCTCAGCCGGTAATAACGGTTCAATTCTGGCATATACCCAGGTCCGCAACATCCCCATTAGCGAGAAAGTGGCCGAATGCGCCGTATACCTTTCCAAATAACGCAATAAAGCACGGGCTATACCAAAAAAACGTACGCCCACAATAGCGGTCGACAAGGCCGCCAACGGCGGATGCAGCGCCGCAAGCGAGATCAGATAGGCTGCCAGGGCCAACAAACCGACATTGCCGGCCACAGCCAGACAGCCCAGTAAAACAGCTAACAACATCATCGGTCCTGCCGGCTTTATATAAGTAAGTATTTTCCATAAAAATTTCATAGACTTCCCTGGAATCCGTTCAGCATAGTATAATAAGCTCCCTTTTGTTCGATGAGTTCGTGATGGGTTCCACTTTCCTGCACCTGGCCATCGGCAAGAACCACAATTTGATCGGCAGAACGAACCGTCGAAAGACGGTGCGCTATAATAAGAACCGCTTTATCCTGCATCAACCGGTCGACACTCTCGTCCAGCAATTTCTCATTATAAGGATCCAGACCGGTAGTTGCTTCATCCAGGATCAAGAGTGGAGCATTCTTCAGGAAAGCCCTGGCAAGCGCGATTCGTTTCGCTTCGCCGCCGCTCAAAGCTTGCCCGCCGTCCCCCAATACCGTATCATAACCAGCAGGCAAAGCCTGAATAAACTCATGGGCTCCGGCAGCCTGCGCCGCTGCTATAACAGCCGCCAGCGGCGCCGTTTCATCGCCCATACGAATATTATCGACCACAGAGCAGCAAAAAAGATGCGGCGTTTGCGGCACCAGGGCGATTTGTTTTTGCCATTCCAGCAGGCTGAAGTCCTGCAGCGTAACACCGTTAACCCGGATCTCCCCCTCCTGGGGCGTCAGAAAACCGAGCAATAGATT
This sequence comes from Propionispora vibrioides, assembly GCF_900110485.1. Taxonomy (NCBI): domain Bacteria; kingdom Bacillati; phylum Bacillota; class Negativicutes; order Selenomonadales; family Sporomusaceae; genus Propionispora; species Propionispora vibrioides. Next base: position 108,640 of record NZ_FODY01000006.1, read on the forward strand.
TACCAAGGTGCTTTTTCCCGCACCGCTGGGTCCGATCAGCGCCGTTCTCTCACCGGGCTTCAAATTAAAGAACACTTGTTTTAAGGCCGCTTTATCCCGGCCGGGATAGCAAAAACTTACTGCTTCTACTGCCACCGTACAGCCTGTTTCCCCGGCAAAAGTCCGGTCACCAAACTTTGCCGGCGTGAAGTCCCTGTTTAGCAAACCATAAATGCGTTCAGCCGTTGAAACTCCGGACAGGCCGGCGTGAAACTGACTGCCAAGCTGCCGCAGCGGCAGGAAAAAATCAGGTGTCAACAGCAGGACGAACAGAGCCTCTTTAAAATAAATCTGAGAATATAACAGCCTAAGGCCAATGCCGACAGCGACCAGAGCCGTGCTGATCGTCGCTACCAGTTCCAGAACCAACGCCGAGAGAAACGCAATCTTCAACACACTCAGCGTTGCAGCACTAAACCCCTGACTCATGGCGGCAATCACCTTGATTTGCTCCCTGCTGCGGCCAAACAGCTTCAATGTCGTCAGACCTTCGAGCACATCAAAAAAATGACCGCTGACCCGCGACAGATATTCCCACTGCTGTTTTGATTTCTTTTCCGCCAGTTTGCCAATCAATATCATAAATACAGGTATCAGCGGCGCCGTAATAAGCAGAATGACCATGGTAATTTTATCCCGCAGGAAAACACTGCCTAGAATAGTTAAGGGAATCAGTGCCGTTACGCATACCTGTGGTAAATACCTGGCAAAATAGGGCTCTATATTCTCAATGCCCTCCAGAAGAAGATTAGTCAGCTCCCCTGTTTGCTCAGACGCACCGGCAACAGGTCCCATGCGCAATATTTTGTCAAGCAGCCGTTGGCGCAAGTCCCGTTTAATCTCAAAAGCCAGTTGATGTCCTGCCAGTTCCAAAAACCAGCCGCTAAGCACCCGTCCGCCGGCAATAACCAGTAAAATCGACAGCCAGTCCCTCACATCCTGCAGCCTCAGCCCTTCCAAAAACACCCCGCTAATAATCCGGGACAAATAATCGGCCTGCAGGACCGCACAAACCCCGGCCGCCAGACCCAGAAGAATAATCAGTAAAAACCATCGCGTATGCTGCTGCGCTTCCCGCAGCAACCGTTTATCAATCATGGTCAACCTCCAAAACCTGCACGATAAAACAGGCTATACTCCGGTTAATCCGGCAATATAGCCTGTTTTACGTTGACAAAAGATATGCCTAATATTCTAAGCTTTTAGCCGTTACCCGCTTTCTAAATACCCAGTAGGTCCAGGCCTGATAAACCAGCACAACCGGCACCAGTAAGAGAGCCGCCACGGTCATAATTTTCAACGTATAGATGCTAGATGACGAATTATGGATAGTCAGACTCCAGGCCGGATTTAAACTGGAAACCATAAAACGAGGGAATAACCCGGCAAAAAAGGCGATAGTAGTTAGTATAATCGACAGGCTGCTTGTTGCAAATGCCCAGCCGTACTTACGCTGCCAGGCAAGAATATAACCCAGGACAAAAATAATTGCGGCTCCCCAAAAAGCGGCTGCTGCCAGCGAACTGGCAAACAAATCGGTTTTCGCGTAACTCAAGCCCAATAGTCCCAGAAAGACTACCGCCGCCGCTGCGCCGCTGCTCAGCGCGGTCTGACGGATTCGCTCCACCAGCTTGGTATCCACCTTCAAAGCAAGGTATAAGGCGCCATGAAACAAGAATACCAGCAGAAAGGTTAGTCCACCGGTCAAAGTGTACGGACTGAGTAGATCGAAAAAGTTTCCCACATAATGCATCTTCTCATCAATTGGAACACCCTGAATCAAATTGGCGACCGCCACACCCCATAACAAGGCCGGTACGGCACTGCCAATAAAAATCATCCAGTCCCAGGTGGCACGCCAGGTTCTGTTTTCATCCTTGCTGCGAAATTCAAAAGCCACACCACGCACAATCAGCGCCATAAGCAGTAAAAACAGAGCCATATAGAACCCGCTAAACAAGGTGGCATATACATGGGGGAAAGCGGCGAACAAGGCCCCACCCGCCGTAATCATCCAAACTTCATTACCGTCCCAAACAGGACCAATAGTATTGATGATAATTCGTCGTTCCGTATCATCCTTCCCTAGAAAAGGCAGCAACATACCTACGCCATAATCAAACCCTTCCAGAAAGAAAAAGCCGGAAAATAACACGGTGATCAGAATGAACCACAGTACATTCAGCTCCATAATGTCGCCTCCTTTGCCGTTCCCGCTCTGACCGGCTGCTCCTTCTCCGGCCCTTTTAACACAAACTTACGGGCCAGATATATTGCGGCAATAGCCAGCACGCCATATACCAAAGTAAAACCGGTCAGCGATATCCAAAGCTCGGTAGCCGTCACATTAGGCGAAACAGCCTGACTCACCTTCTGCAAACCGTAAACAATCCAGGGTTGACGTCCGCCTTCTGTGACAAACCAGCCGGTGGAATTGGCCAGATACGGCACCGGCAGGCTCCAAAGTACCGCCTTTAATAAGTACGCCGACGATTCCAGACGTTTCAAATACCAAGCCAAAACACTAACTACCGCCAATAGCAACATCCACATGCCTGATACGATCATGATACGGAAACACCAAAAGAGCTGTGTCACAGCCGGTATGTAATTGCCCGGCCCGTATTTATCCGTATAAAGCTGCTGCAACTCCTTGATTCCCTTTACTTCTCCCGTAAAAGAATCATGAGCTAAAACGGTTAGTGCGTAAGGCACCGCAAGTTCGGCTGGATTTTCCTGATTCTTTTCATCAATGACGGCAGCTATGGCAAAGGGAGCTGGATCAGCAGACTCCCAGAGGGCTTCCATCGAAGCCAGCTTCATCGGCTGTACCTTGGCAACATATTGTGTCTGCAGATGCCCTGTGCCCATAACCAGAAAGCCACAGAGCAAGGTACAGATTACCCCGATTTTATAAGAAGAACGGAAAAAGTCCAAATGTGTTTTTTTCAGCAAATGGTAGGCGCTGATTGCCATAACGAAAATCCCTGCCGTTACCAGTCCGGCCAGAACCGTATGGGGAAACTGATTCCATACATAAGGATTTTTAATTAAAGCCATAAAGTCCGTCATTTCGGCCCGGCCATTTTTAAGGGCATATCCAGCCGGCGACTGCATGAAAGAATTAGCCGTTAATATCCAGAAAGCCGACAAGTTGCTGGATAGCGCGACAATCCAAATACAGAGTGCATGGAGCTTCTTGGACAACCGGTCCCAGCCGAAAATCCAGATTCCCAGGAAGGTGGATTCCAGGAAAAAGGCGGTTAACGCTTCCAGTGCTAAGGGTGCGCCAAAAATATCCCCCATGAACCGAGAGTATTCCGACCAATTCATGCCAAAATGAAATTCCTGAACAATACCGGTGACGACACCTACAGAGAAGTTGACAAGAAATAATTTGCCCCAAAACTTAGCCATTTGTTTGTAAACGGGATTATTGGTCCGTACATAGGCTGTCTCCATCAATGCCACCAGAATGGACAAACCCAGTGTAAGAGGTACAAACAAAAAATGATACACCGTAGTAATACCAAACTGCCAGCGTGCTAAAAACACTTCACCCATCATTCAACCTCCTTGTACTGTTAATACTTTTACTCTAATCTCCTTTGAAAGATTTGTCAATTATTTTCCACTAATAATTATTATCGAACAAAACAACGACTCTGCCAAAAAGTACCTGCCACATTTCATAGATTTCGTTGCATCCAGCTATATTATGCTTATTTCTACAAAGCCTGCCATATTCCTTGCGTGGCAGGCGGAAGGGCAATACAAAAGAGATTGCCCGTCAGTTCTTTGATTATTCTCCTAAAACACTACATTTCTGGTACGTCCAACAAAAAAATAACCCTGCAAAGCCTTGATGCAAGGCTTCACAGGGTTTTCTTTTTTTATTCCCACTCAATTGTGGAAGGCGGTTTGGAGGTTATGTCGTACACAACCCGGTTGACACCTTTCACTTCGTTAACAATCCGGCGGGAAATGGCATCCAGCACTTCGTACGGTAACCGTACCCAGTCGGCGGTCATACCGTCCTCGCTGGATACGATCCGCAGCCCTACCGTATAGGCATAGGTGCGTTCATCACCCATGACTCCAACGCTTTTCATGGCCGGTAAAATAGCAAAGGATTGCCATACCTTACGGTATAAATCGGCCTTTTTGATCTCCTGATGCACAATGGCATCAGCTTCTCTTAAGATATCCAGACGTTCTTCGGTGATTTCACCGATAATCCGGATAGCCAGTCCCGGTCCCGGGAAAGGCTGACGCCAAACGATATCTTCCGGCAGTTCCAGCTCTCTGGCCAAAGCCCGCACTTCGTCCTTGAACAGATCACGCAACGGCTCGACAAGGGCAAACTGCATGTCTTCCGGCAAACCACCCACATTGTGATGGCTTTTAATCACCGCTGCCGTAGCCGTACCGCTTTCCACAACGTCCGGATATAAAGTGCCCTGTACCAGGAAGTCAATTTCGCCTAATTTTTCAGCTTCCGCTTCAAAAACCCGGATAAATTCTTCACCGATGATTTTACGTTTCTGTTCGGGATCAGTAACCCCTTCCACCCGTTTCATAAAGCGGTCCACCACATTGGCATAGACCAGATTCATGTGGAAACCGTCGCGGAAGGTCTTCACTACCTGTTCCGGCTCTCCCTTGCGCAAGAAACCATGGTTTACAAATACACAGGTGAGCTGATCGCCAATGGCGCGGTGAACAAGTACAGCCGCTACCGACGAATCAATGCCGCCGCTCAAAGCACACAAAACGCGCTTATTGCCAACCTGCGCCTTAATGGCCTGAATAGCCTGGTCCACAAAGGACCCCATATTCCAGTCGCCCTTACAGCCGCAAATAGTGAACAGGAAGCTTTTTAGCATCTTCATGCCTTCCGGCGTATGTACCACTTCCGGATGGAATTGCACACCATAAATGCGCTTTTGTTCATCAGCCATAGCCGCCACCGGCGTGCTCTTGGTATGGGCAGTTACGCTAAAACCGGCCGGGGCCGCTTCAATGTAGTCGCCATGGCTCATCCACACCTGCGTTTCCTTATCTGTTTCACTGAAAATACCCTGGTTCAAGTCGACATACAGCTTAGTATTGCCATATTCTCTGGTATCAGCGTGAGAGACCTTGCCTCCCAGCGTATGAGCCGTAAATTGCATCCCATAGCAGATTCCTAAAACAGGAATACCCATTTCGAATACTTTCGTGTCACAGACAGGAGCCTGCTCACTATAGACACTGGAAGGGCCTCCGGAGAAAACAATCCCCTTTGCATTCATGGCAGCCAATTTTTCAATAGGCGTATTAAAAGGCACGATCTCGCAATATACGCCGCATTCGCGAACCCGGCGGGCAATCAGCTGGCTGTATTGGCCGCCAAAATCCATAATTATTACCAATTCACTATGTTTCATAAATGTAACAATCCCTCCTACTCAATATAGTAAGCAGTTTATATTTCACCAAATGACTTATCTGAATTTCCATCTGCTACGTTGTCGTCAATTGGCGTAGCACCGCTACGCCTCATTCCTCCGCCTTGCAGACTGAAAATTCATCCGGTGTACTTTAACTGAAAGATAAACTTGTCACTACACTTAGAGCGTACTATATCATATCCGCCTACTTATTGTAAATAGTTTTTAACAAGGTTTCCTTCCTTAATTCGCTGCAGCCACAAGTCCCCTCCACCGGCATTTGACGAATGGTATCAATAAGTATCCGGCCAATCAGCGGTGCATCATCATAAAAAATATCGCCTAATTGCTGATGAGACCAATCCTTGACCACACCTTCACCGTAGTTGACAACGAAATACAGCCCGGCATAGCAGGCCCCGATTTCCCGAGCCAGATATACTTCCGGACACAGGCTCTGCCCTACAATATCGGCATGTCCCTGCAGCATGGCAATTTCCGCCGGACTTTCAAAATGACGCCCGTCGGTCACGGCATACACACCGCGCTGAAAAATACGTCCCTGGTAGTGCTGCCTCGTGTGTTCCAACAATTGCGAACGGATTTCGGAGCATAGGGAGTCACGCATAATCAGCAAATACCGTCCCTCCAGCCCGACATCCTTGCGCACTGACATGTCAATATAATCGTGAGGAATAACGAAATCACGGGGATCGAGCAGGTGGTTAACCGAACCGACTCCTCCTTCGGAAATAATCCGTTTGACCCCCGCTTCCCTGAATACCCAGAAAATTTGCCGGGAGGCGTCGGCCCGGCTGACGCCTCTGCGCCAGCCGTGCATTTTGCAGGTAAGCACCTGTTTATCATCCACACGAAACAGCCGGAATGCCGGACTTACTCCATAAGGAGTTTCAAACTCCAGATTATCGTCCAATATTGTAATGCCGTCCTCTTGCATGCCGGCCGGGAAATCACTGGACAAAGTCCCGGAACCGCCAATAATTGCAAAGCTTGCTTTTACCATATTCATAGTTTCACCTCGGAAAAATGTTTTATGATATGATAGGCCGTATCACGCTGCGCCGGCTGTTTGCCGGCCGCCCGGATCAAACCGGTCATTTTGTCGATAGACATTTGATAAGCCGTACCGGCGGCCCTGACCACATTCTCCTCCAGCATGATACTGCCCAGATCGTCCGCACCAAACGCCAGGGTTAACTGCCCGACCCGTTCGCCCTGGGTCACCCAGGAACCCTGTATGTGACGGATATTGTCCATATACAATCTGGCAATTGCCAGCGTACGCAAATATTCCCAGGCTGAAATTTTTTCACCGCCCAGCTTCGTGTTGCCCGGCTGATAGGACCACATAATAAAGGCCCGGAAGCCGCCTGTCTTTTCTTGTAAATTGCGAATCCTATCCATATGTTCTATTCGCTGGGCATAGGTTTCTCCCATGCCGATCACCATCGTTGCCGTCGTTTTCAGCCCAACCGCATGGGCCTCTTCCATTACCTGCAGCCATTCGCCGGCGCTGATTTTTTTCGGGCTAACCCTTTGCCGCACTTCATCGACAAGGATTTCCGCTCCGCCGCCCGGCAAGGAATCCAATCCCGACGCCTGCAAACGTTTTAAGGTTTCATTGAGAGATAAGCCTTCTTTTCTGGCGACATACAGCACCTCGGTAGGCGTAAAGGAATGAATGGTGATACTGTACCGCTTTTTGATTTCCTGCAAGAGACCGGTATAATAGTCGAGGCCCAAGGCAGGATTAAGACCGCCTTGCAGCATGATTTGCGTACCGCCGGCCTCTATGGTCTCACTTATTTTATCAAGAATCACCGTGGTCGGCAGCAAATAGGCCTCCTGGTGACCGGGTTGCCGGTAAAAAGCACAAAAATGACATTCACTGGCACAAACATTCGTATAATTAATATTCCTGTCTACAATGAAAGTAACTACATTATCGGGATGCAATTCTTTTCGTCTGGCATCAGCCGCCAGACCTAATGCCAGAATATCTTCCTTTTCCAATAAAGCTTGTCCCTGTTTTGCCGTCAATCGGTCCGTCATGGCCGTACCTCCGCCATTCTCAGTTCCGGCACAGCCGGCAGCAGGTCAAGTGCCTGGGCACGCCGGTAATAGGTGAGCAAAGCCTCCTCGTGCTGCGGCGTAAAGTCATAGTTCAATAGCTTTAGATAATCGGAGATTTGCCGCGCCCTGAACGGAGCGTGCCGTTCCCTGGCCGCAGCAGCTTCCTCAACATGCGTTAAGCCGTAAGCGAAGGCACCGGTTACCTGTTCATAAGCATATTGCACAAGCGTTGGATTTTCCTGGGCAAACTTACGGTTAACGACCCATACGGCATACACCATGGAAAGATTCGTCAACTTGCGCCACTCTGCTCCCATATCATAATAATAATAGCCGTCCTGCCGGTTCAGGTAGGCATGCAGCGCATCATCGCCGATAAACAGTACCGCGTCGGCCGTATCCAGTACTCCTTCCGCCAAAGAAAGTGCACTGACAGCATATTGCGGGCATAGATGATAAGCTTGCTCAAGCACAATTTTTAGCTGCACATGGGAGGTAGCCGATTTGGAAGTCAAAGCGATATGAGCGCCATCCAATTCTTCGATTGGGCGCTTGGCTACCAAAAGAATGCTTTGCAAGGCACCGGCCGCGCTAATAGACACGTTGGGCAGCAAGAAAAATTGATCAGCATGCAAGGCATACATAATGGAAGAAACCGGGCTAATATCCAGCTGACCGGCCACAATAGCCTGATTCAAGGCCGAAGGAACCTGGGGATAAATGTCCATGCCCCGGGCAAAGCCGCCCTGTGTCAGTCCATAATCCAACGGTAAGCAGTTAATAAAATTAATGTGTCCAAGTTTAGGTTTTAGCATGATCAGAGCCATCCTCTCCATATACCTTTACAGGATGGTAAAAGGTATCCCTCTCGACCGGAACATAGCCGGTTTCCCGTATCAGTGTAATTAATTCCTGTTTGGTTATTCCCTTGCGGGTAGTCGCTCCGGCAGCATGGATGATTTTCTCCTCTTGAACGGTACCGTCCAGATCATCCACTCCAAAATGCAGCGCCAGTTGGGCAACCGGCAGGCTAAGCATCATCCAGAAGGCTTTGATATGATCAAAATTATCCAATACCAATCTGGCCATGGCAATCAGTTTTAAATCTTCCCAGCAGCTCACCCTTCTTGCCTTGCCGCTCAATCCCGTATTCTCGGGATGAAAGGGAAAAGCAACAAAGGCCTGAAACCCGCCGGTCTCGTCCTGTATATCGCGCAGCGTCAGCAAATGCCTGATTCTTTGCTCTGCGGTTTCAATATGTCCGTATAACATAGTGGCATTCGTCGGGATATTCTGGCGGTGCGCTTCCTTGATGACGCCAATCCACTCTTGCGTAGTTGCCTTAGCGGGGCAAATGACCTGTCGCACGGCATCATCCAAAATTTCCGCCCCCCCGCCGGGCAGCGAATCCAGACCAGCCGCTTTTAACCGGGCAAGCACAGCCTTCACGGGTAAGCCGCTAATTTTACTGAAATGAATGATTTCCACCGGAGTAAACGCTTTTAGATGAATATGCGGCAACGTCAGTTTGACTGCGGTTATCACATCCAAATAATAACTGAACGGAGTTTCCGGATGCAGCGCGCTTACCATGTGTACCTCGGTCAGATCAGGATTTTCCCGTCCAGCAGTTTCCACCAGCCGCACGACCTCGGCAATATCCATCAAATAAGCATCGGCACTATTTTTCAGACGGGCAAATGCGCACAACGGACATTGCGATACACAAACATTAGTCAGATTTACATGCCTGTTTACATTAAAAAACACTTGGCGACCTGATCGTGATTCTTTCACCGACCGGGCCAGGTTAGCCAAATGCAGTAGATCTCCTTGCTGGTATAAAGCCATCGCTTCCTCAAAGTCCAGCCGCTTGCCAGAGATGATGTTAGCCGAAGCCGCTCTTAGCAGCGAGTTCATATAGTTGCACCTTCATTTCTGTGTTCCCTTGAAAACCATTGACTTATCCACGACCTACATCACGAATCCTTTCGTCGGGCTGCGTCAGAAAAATCTCAGAAGAGCGCTCCTTTTCCTGCGCTTCTATCCTTTTGCCAAGCGAAAAAGTCTCTCTCCCGTGCCAATGCGGTCACTAAGTCAACGGTTTCCTTGTAATTTCCAACAATACTTTTTCAGATTATGCAACTCTTTTATTTCGCCGAAGATGGCTCATTTCCTTCTAAGCTATAAAATTTGCACAGGGACAACACAAAGCGGGCAGTTCCACTGCCCGCATCAACACTTGCATCAATGCTTCAAAATCCCCTGCCCGGCATAGTTTTGCAGTAAATCGCCGACCGTCACAAAAGTGTAACCTTCCGCCTTTATCTTTTCCAGTAAAATAGGCAAGGCATCTGCCGTTTGCACCGGTGTATCGGAGGCATGCATCAGAATGATAGCACCCGGTTTAAGCCGTTTCATGACCCGTTCCACAATAACATCTCTTCCCGGATTTTTCCAGTCCAGCGAATCAACATTCCAGATAATCGTTTTATAGCCCAGTTCATCGGTAGTCTTTAATGAACTTTGGGAATAGTGCCCGTTAGGCGGACGCAACAGTACCGGTTCCACCCCGGTAACTTCTTTAATCTGAGCATGCGCTTTTTGAATATCCTCACGCACCCAGTCGGCGCTCCTATCACCATAGTTTTCATGTCGATAGCCGTGACTGCCTACCTCATGGCCGTCCGTAACGATGCGCTTTGCTACGTCCGGATACTTTGTCGCCCAGGGTCCCATAATGAAGAAAGTCGCCTTTACATTATATTGTTTCAGTGTATCCAAAATCGACGGAGTAAATTTATTGCCCCAGGAATGATCAAAAGTTAGCGCCACAACCTTTTGATCCGTCCTGGTCCCGGCAATGGCAATCGGACCGGTATGAATCAGATCGGCAACCTGAATATATACTGTACTAATCGCCAGCAATCCGACTACGCTGTAAAATAAGTGCCGGAATGTTTTAAACCGCCGCAAATCAAAAATCATCTTTTCGCCCCCTTATCCGCAAGAACCTCGCCCAATAGTACTTATGCAGCAGAGCTCTCCAATATGCCCGACAGAGTAAAAAGATCAATTCATGATCGCCACCCCTTCCTATACCTGCATAAAACTCTATACCCTAAGGACACCATACTATAAAGTACTGATTAGAAAGGAACGAACCACGATGGAACTTGTAACACTTTTGTTTTACCCGGTATATTTGCTTGTAACCTTTTCCTTCACTTTGATTTTTATTCCGAAAAAAGATTACAAAGAATATTTTATTTACGGTTTTCTATTTGGGGCACTTGGCGATGTGCTTATTGTAAGTCTGTTTCAGAACGTTCTTCAAATTATGTGGTTTAAGAATATGGGGCTGTTTGCCGCTTGGGACCAAAATTTTCTTTCTCCGGCGAGCTGGCTTACTACCGTCATGTTATTTCTTTACTTTTTTCCCCAGAAAAAAATTTTCCGTTATCCATATATTTTTACTTTTTCCTGCGCCAGCGTTGGCTATGGGCTTTTAGTAAGGAATGCAGATTTATTTGATTTCCGGCCTTGGCTTTACCCCTATGTTTCGTTTTTCGTATTTTTCCTTTGGTGGTTGTGTATCACCTGGATTTTCCTAAAAACAAGCTCTTTTTTCAATACCGAAAAAAAAGGGTAAGACATCCGTTGCCAAACCAACAGAGCCTCACGAAAGCTTTTCGCTTGCGTGAGGCTCTATCATAATGATCAATCCAACCATAAATAATAATATATTTCAATAATAGCGCGAGTCATAGCGCCTAGAATCAAGATAATTTGCCTTCCCGCCATACTCACGCTCCGCATTTCACACTCATCACCAATCCAGAAGTAATGATTATATTAATTGCAGTATAAATCTTAATTCTCATAGAAATATCGTATAAATATCGCATTTGTAAAATTTCGCAATAAATGTAATCACCGCCAGACCTAGGGAACCGCTGATTTATGAGCCTACTTCTACATTGTCCAAATTGGCAATCAAGGTTACAGACTCACTATAACAAGCCAACACATTATTACAAGAAAAAGAAGCCGCCCACAAATTAATCAATTCATGTATGAGAGCATCCGTTTGATGATTCTTTTCTATCATATCAAATCCCAATCTTCATTTTAAATTTCTGTTCTAATAGTATTGCCTTTTCCTTAGTTAGCAGAGCATCCTCTTTTATGCCTCTAAGCTTGACAATATATGTCCATCTTCCATACATCGCTATTCTGTGAATTTTACTAATTTGAATAATATAAGATTTATGACTGCGTATGAATTGGTTCTCTGGTAGTTTCGCTTCAATTTCCGAAAGCGTTTCTGTCGTATGGTATTTCCCCTGTTCAGTAATGATCGTGGTGGTTCGATCTTCACGCTGAATCAGTATAATATCATTAGGATGAACAATAGCAAGTCCTTCTTTATCCTTAATGAGGATTTCGCATCTTAGCTCTTTTTGAATAGGAGAGTATTCTTGTTCATTCGCCTGAATACGTTGCATCCTGTTAACTGTTTCTTTTAATCTCGCCATTTTAAAAGGCTTAACAAGATAGTCAAAAGCATATAGTTCAAATGCTTGTGGCATATATTTCTCAAATGCTGTTACAAAAACAATCATACATTTGGGGGTTATATCAATAATCCGCTTAGCTGCATCGAAACCGTTTTTTTTCCCCATTTCTACATCTAGAAAAACAGCATGTGGTCTATGAAGTGTAACCATTTCAACGGCTTGATCGGCATTCTCGGCTTCTCCTACTATAACCACATCTTTCATTGACTGCAGGGCCTTTTGCAGCAATATGCGCATGCCTTCCTGATCGTCAACAATTATGACATTAAACAAAACGGTGCCCCCTTTCTTTTTAGAACTTATAAGCTTTTTCATATCCTTCGTTCTATTTGATTTATATTTTTATTACACTACGTTTTATAATTAATTCAAATCACTGCAAGCATAAATCTTCACGTCTTAATTGCCGCTTTAAAGAGCTTTATGGTAAAGATCATCCCGTACTCAGCACTGGTAGCCCAAACATCCCCATAGTTTTTTAATGCTTTCTTAACAAGAAACAGACCAAGGCCATGTCCTTCTTGGTTTTTACTTGTTGTGCCTTCTCTAAACGCAGAAGCTATCTCTTCCTCATTTAAGCGCCTGCCAGTATTAGCTACCTCAAAAAAATAGCTGTGCATATCTTCAAAGATCCTTATCCAGACACATTTATCATCCGCCACCCTGGAAGTCGCTTCAAACGCATTATCAATTAAATTGCTTAAACAGCCGCATAGCTCCCACTCTTCCATCTCAATTTCAGAAAGGCTAGAACTTGCATTAACATAAAAGCGGATTCGTTTATGCTCTGCTTCATTGCTTTTAGTTTGTAGAAGAGCATTAATGGCAATCTTTTCTGTTTTGATATTATTATTTAACTGATTAATTTTACCGTAAATCTTATTGAGATAGTGGAATGCTTCCTCATACGCTTGGAGTTCAATCAAACCATATGTCACTTGCAGATGATTTAAAAAATCATGTCTTTGAGCTCTTAAATCATTATTTAGTAATTCAATATTTCGATAGGCTGTTATCTGCTGTTTATTTTGTCGCCATTTGCTAATCAAAAAGATATTTATGACTAACAGCAGCCCATTGACGCAAAGTATAAGAAACACTAAGCCAAATTCCATTATATTACCTCTTTACGTGTATAATTGATAATAGCATTTTTATCGTTAAGGGCCCCATCTACCAGAAATGAGGAAAGATTGTTTACAACTTGTTCTGGCTATAAACGCCACATCCATTTTGAATCAATTGTCCCGTTACCGCCATACCAGTTTTGCTTCATGGCTATTATCGCCCAGCCTTCTTTGAGTTTATCTTCTAAAGCGTATTTAACTCTGAAGAATTTATAGCTTAATTCTGCTTCTTTGTACTCCTGATTAATAGGACAGTTCGTTCTTTTCACCTGTTCAATATTAATAATATTTCCACCTAACAATCTAATCTTTTTTTCTATGATACTCATACGCTCATTGTAAACACTTCTAGAAGTTACTATAAGCATCCATGAGGAGATGATAACGCCACCTACAAGCGTTAAAAATAATGCTACTTGTAATTCCATTTTTAATACCCCCAAACCATATATATTATACTTTTATTAAACCACGCTTTATGATTAATTCAAGACACTTTGCCTCAAACATACACTTTAATGCTCTAATTGTCATTTTGTAGAAATAGTCTAGTGCCTCATCCGGCAAAGTCTGTAGCAGATCACCGGCCTTTTTACCGTCAGTCTTCGTTGTCGTCGGCTTACATATATCCGATATGCGCGCCTCCTCCGTCTTGCCTGACGGCAAAAATTCTCGACGCCATACTACATCTTCCTACCGGATGAGGCACTAGCTTGAAAGGGGTTCATGCAATAGCTGGCAGACTTAAGGCCAAGGAAATTTGGGAACGGCTTGGACGTTCTGATGACACAACCAGAAAAGTATATCTGCATGTCGCCAAAACAAAAGAAAGAGGCTCCTCAAGAGTTCACTGAACTCATGAGGAGCCTCTGATAAAACAAATTTTATGTGGTCAAGGCACCAATCTGAGCACCTGGCCCCTTAAACTCAAGGGGTCAAAGCACACCTTACATCATGCCGCCCATACCACCCATACCACCCATACCGCCCATAGCAGCGGCAGCGGCAGCACCGTTATCTTTTTCCGGTTTATCGGCAACCAAGGTTTCCGTAGTCAACACCATAGCAGCGATGCTGGCTGCGTTTTGCAACGCAGAACGGGTCACTTTGGCCGGGTCAACAATACCGGACTTAATCATATCAACATATTCCTCAGTCAACGCATTGAAGCCAATACCTTTACCGGCTTTTTTCACGCCTTCCACAACAACCGAGCCTTCCAAGCCGGCATTGTTAGCGATCTGACGGACAGGTTCTTCAATGGCGCGTTTCACCAGTTCCATACCGGTCTTTTCGTCGCCAATGAGGGTCAGGGAATCCAGTACAGCCTGAATATCAATGAATGTAGTACCGCCGCCTGCGACAATACCTTCTTCAACAGCAGCACGAGTAGCATTTAATGCATCTTCAATGCGCAGTTTCTTTTCTTTCAATTCTACTTCGGTAGCAGCACCTACTTGGATAACTGCTACACCGCCAGCTAATTTAGCCAGACGTTCCTGCAGTTTTTCTTTATCAAAATCGGAAGTGGTTTCTTCGATTTGTGCTTTAATTTGATTTACACGGGCTTTGATCTCGTCGGAGGAACCGGAACCGTTAACTACAGTGGTTTCTTCTTTCGAGATGCGGATCTGACGGGCCCGTCCGAGGTCGGTGATTTCCACGCTGTCCAGCTTACGGCCTAGCTCTTCGGTAATAACGCTGCCACCGGTCAGGATAGCAATGTCTTCCAGCATGGCCTTGCGGCGATCGCCAAAACCGGGGGCTTTAACAGCTACGGCTTTAAAGGTGCCACGAAGTTTATTTACTACCAGCGTAGCCAGTGCTTCACCTTCAATGTCTTCGGCAATAATGAGCAGTTCGCGGCCCTGTTGAACCACTTTTTCCAATACAGGCAGTAAATCAGCAATAGCAGTGATCTTACGGTCGGTGATTAAAATGTAAGGGTCATTCAGCACAGCTTCCATTTTATCGGCATCGGTGATCATGTAAGGAGAGATATAGCCGCGGTCAAACTGCATGCCTTCTACTACTTCCAGATCAGTGCCCATGGTCTTGGACTCTTCTACGGTAATAACACCGTCTTTACCTACTTTTTCCATAGCTTCGGCGATCAGTGTGCCGATTTCTTCATCGCCGGCGGAAATTGAAGCAACCTGAGCAATGGCATCTTTCGTTTCTACCTTTACGGCGCTTTTTCTAATTTCAGCTACGAGAGCTTCCACAGCTTTTTGGATACCTTTTTTCAGGATCATCGGATTAGCGCCTGCAGCTACGTTGCGCATGCCTTCACGAATCATAGCCTGTGCCAGCAAAGTAGCGGTTGTGGTTCCGTCACCGGCTACATCGTTGGTTTTTGTGGCAACTTCTTTAACAAGCTGAGCACCCATGTTTTCAAACGGATCTTCCA
Source organism: Propionispora vibrioides (assembly GCF_900110485.1). NCBI lineage: Bacteria > Bacillati > Bacillota > Negativicutes > Selenomonadales > Sporomusaceae > Propionispora > Propionispora vibrioides. Next base: position 124,322 of record NZ_FODY01000006.1, read on the forward strand.
GTTCAATATCACGGGCAATGGTTACACCATCATTGGTGATAGTCGGTGCACCGAATTTTTTATCAAGAACAACATTACGGCCTTTCGGTCCTAAAGTTACTTTTACAGCATTAGCAAGCGCATTTACCCCTCTTTCGAGTGCGCGGCGTGCTTCTTCGTCAAATATAATTTGCTTTGCCATTATGTATTACCTCCCGTAATTGATTTTTATTATTCTACAACAGCGAGGATATCTCTTTCGCTGAGGATGAGATAATCCTGTCCATCAAATTTAACTTCTGTTCCGCCGTATTTAGCAAAAATGACTCTGTCGCCTTCTTTCACATCAAGCGCAACCCGTTGGCCGTTATCCAATACTTTACCGGTGCCAACAGCAATCACTTTACCTTCCTGCGGTTTTTCTTTGGCAGTGTCCGGCAATACAATGCCGCTTTTTGTTTTTTCTTCTTTTTCCACAACTTTAACAATTACTCTGTCGCCTAATGGCTTAATCATGAAAATGACCTCCCTTTATCGTGTTTGTCATTTATAATTTACTTGTTAGCACTCACTAAGGTTGAGTGCTAATTCCATAAATTATAATATATAATTTGCACAAAAAAATCAAGAGCTTTCTGGGGAAAAATCCACTTTTTTTACAACTTGGGTACAACTTTCCTGTTCTAGTACCTTGTCAGCCTTAAAACACCAGGAGAATGGTAAAGCTATTTTCACGACCCAAGACGAAAGAAGGAGGTATACCGGCAGTATGCTAACTGACGATAACGAAGGTGGCGAAAAATAGACCGCCAGTATTCACTGGATTAAGACTAACAGGATACTAGTATGGCCCCATCTGGAAAATTTATTCAAATTGCAAAAGAAACTCTCAGAGAGCCGGACCGGACTTCCCCGAGAGTTATATACTGACCGCTAAACCGGCAAACAATGCTCGCAAGGCGGCCTATGAGACAAAACCCAGCAGCAGCCTGCCGGGTTTACTACCTTTTCTTTGTAACGGACTCTACAATCGCCTCAGCCACTTCCCTTATAGATTTCCGTTTACTCATACTATACTGCTGAATACGGCGGTATGCTTCACTTTCATTCAAATTATAGGCATCCATCAGAATGCCCTTGGCCCGGTCTAAAATTTTACGGGTCTCCAGAGAGTTTTTAACGCCTTCCAGTTCCTGTTCCAATTCGGTAATTTCCCGGAACCGAGAGAGAGCAATTTCCATTGCCGGAAATAAATTTACCTCTTTGACCGGTTTGACCAGATAGGCCAATACACCTGAGTCTTTTGCCCTTTCCACTATTTCTTTCTGACTAAATGCAGTAAGCAGCAAAACCGGTGAAAGTTTTTCGTTGGAAATAACTTTTGCAGCCGCAATTCCATCCATCTCCGGCATTTTTATATCCATGATCACCAGATCGGGGCGCAGCTTTCTCACTAATTCCACCGCTTTCACCCCGTCGTTGGCTTCACCGATCACAGTATGTCCGGCTTCTTCCAGTATTTCTTTCAAATCCATGCGGATAATTGATTCATTGTCCGCTATCACGATACGCAAAGGTTGCATATGATTATTTCCCTCCTTCCACTTCGCGGGGTATGGTAATGCACGCATGAGTCCCATTATTGGCGTATAGCTGAAAACTGCCGCCAAGATCGTCTTCTATCAAGGTGCGCACAATCTGTAACCCCAGGCTGTTTGAATTTTGCGGGCTAAAGCCATCAGGCAGGCCAATACCATTATCATATATATCCACTTGATATGTTTTTTCCAACGTGGCAATATCCACACCTATCATGCCCTCGCGACGGCCGATAAAACCATGTTCAATGGAATTTTGGATTAATTCATTGATGACCAGAGCCAGACTGCTGGCTTTTTCTGAAGCCAAAATGACCGTATTCCCATTAAAAATTGTCTGCAAATTAAAATCTGGCTCCAGCATATTTTGAATCACCATATCCAAAATATTACGGGCGACTTCCGCCACATCAATAAATTCGGCATCCTGTTGCGATAAAAATTCATGCACGACAGAAATACTAAGAATGCGGTTGACACTTTCCCGCAGAGCTGCCTTAACCGGCTGCGATTTGGTACGGCGGGCTTGCAATCTAAGCAGACTGGCAATCGTTTGCAGATTGTTTTTAACCCGGTGATGGATTTCCTGAATAACAGCCGCTTTGATCAAAAGCTCTTTTTCTTTTTTCTTTATTTCTGTCACATTGGCGACAATAACAACCACCCGGGCAACCAGTCCGGCGTCACTGACAATCGGAATCACCCGTTGTACCAGCGTCATCCCGCCAGCTTCTACTTCAACCTCACTGGGTTCTTTGCTGCGAATTGCCTTTTGGACTAACCGCATATCCACATGGCGATCGTAAAAACGCCTTCCCACAATATGAGAGACACCTAAAACCTTAAAAATACTGGTAGCGGCCGAATTGGCAAAAATAATTTGTCCTTTTTCATCAATCACCAGGATACCGTCACTGGCTGAGAGCGGCCGGAACAGCTTGCGGTTAGACCTTTCCCGCAGAATTGCCTGCAACATATACGCACTTTCCACTAAAATGCCATGGCCTTCCGCCCGCACTTCATCAGAGCTGGCTTCAAAGCTGATGACCGCAATAATATCGTCATCGTTATCAAAGATCGGGTAAGTTCGCATTTCCATCCACATACCCAGCGCCCATTCACGCTGCCCGCAAATAGACTGACCGGAAACAAAGGTACGGGCAACCAGCGGTTCTTCGGCAATGTGGACGGTCGACCCCAGCAGGCTGGGCTTACGCTGAATAAAACTCGTATGAGGTTTTACCTGAGACAAAATGACAACAAAATTATTGTCACTCGCCTTAGCGTATACAGTGACCTGCGCATGAGCCAAATCTGCCATGAGTCCTATATTGGCAGTTATATTTTCTAACAATTCAATCTGCGTTGATTGCAGTGTAGTTATTTTTCTGCATATATCTCCTACTACACTCATGGCTATACAAGTACCTCCAAAAATGGTTCAAAGTATATCTATTCTACTTACCGGTTAAAAATTCCTTGTTTCCCAGGACAATTTACAACAACAAATCTCTAATTTTCATAAATATTTACTATATAAGTCCACCATAAGAAAACAATCAATGCAAACATGTTCCTTCTTCAAACGTCTAGGTGACCATAGGTGTATTTGCACAGCCCCTCCTGACGGATCTTTTTCCACCTGACGACGTCAGCAAACCCCTGAAATAGCCCCTCTATTCCTGCGGTTTTACTGCCTTGCCATATAGCACCAGGCCGACAGGCTCATTACTTCAGCGGTTCCCCAGTTTTAAAGCAGGCCGGGCGTTTAGGTGCAAATCCGCCAGATCACCCTGTAAGTAGTGGTAATAAGCACGACAGGCAATCATAGCGGCGTTATCCGTACAAAGAATGGGGTCGGGATAATATAATGCCAGTCCTGCAGCTCCGCAGGCTTCCTGAAGAGCGGTTTTGAGGGCGCTGTTAGCGGCTACGCCGCCGGCTACAACAACTTGGTTTACCTGGCACTGCCGGACGGCATGCATGGTTTTATCAACCAGTACATCGACAACAGCCGCCTGAAAGCTGGCCGCCAAATCGGCCTGCGGTATCCGTTCTCCTCTCTGTTCGGCGTTATGAATGTAATTAATAACCGCTGATTTCAAACCACTGAAGCTAAACTCGAAATTTTTCTGGCCCGTAAGGGCCCGGGGAAAGGCAATGGCCGCCGGGTTTCCCTGCTGAGCCAGCCTGTCGATGTGAGGACCACCCGGATAAGGCAGTTTAAGCACCCGGGCAATCTTGTCAAAGGCTTCCCCTGCCGCATCATCCCTGGTTTGTCCCAATAGTTCGAAGGAATGATAGTCTTTGACCTGGATTAAGGAAGTATGTCCGCCAGATACTACCAGGGCGATAAATGGTGGCTGCAAGGCAGTGTGAGATAAAAAATTGGCAAAGATATGTCCTTCCAGATGGTTTACGCCAACCAGCGGCAAATCTGCCGCAAAGGCAAGCGCCTTAGCCACGGAAACACCGACCAGTAGGGCACCAACCAGCCCTGGTCCATAGGTTACCCCGATGGCTGAAATGTCGGTTAAGCCGACTCCGGCTACAGACAACGCCTCGTCAACCACCGCCATTACATTCTCAATGTGTTTGCGGGAAGCGATTTCCGGCACAACACCGCCAAATTTTTGGTGCACCGGAATCTGCGAAGAAATAATATTTGATAATACGACCCGCCCGTCGGCAACAACAGCCGCTGATGTTTCATCACAGCTCGTTTCCAATGCCAGAGTAAGGCATCGTTGTCGTATAGTGTCACCCATATCCTGTAATCCTCCGTATTGCTATTAATTTCATGGTATCGTTCGACCGAATTTATGCCACATTAGAATCAGGCGACAATCATGCGATACAAAATCACGCCTAAAAAGGAGAGAAAGCCACTATGGCACGTTCGAGAAAACCTGTGAATCCGTCTGCAGAAAACGCTTTAGATCAGATGAAATTAGAGGTTGCGTCAGAGTTAGGAATTGCCGAACGAGTTCGCTCCCAGGGTTGGAACACAATGACTTCCGCTGATTGCGGCCGGGTAGGCGGTCACATGGTTCGCAAAATGATTGAACAATATGAATCCAAGCTGTAGTAATGTATCGGGCGGCCCTGGCCGCCCCTACATTTTTTATAGCTCAAACCCGGTAACACTCTGATTACCATCGGCATATTCTACTGTGAACAATCACCCTTTGACCACGAAAGTGGTCTTTTTTTCCATTTTCCATACATCTTATAACTTATCGCACCACATAATAATGGCATCTTCCTTGGTGTCGGTATAATAATGTTTCCGCACTCCCGCACGGCTAAATCCCAGTTTTTCATAAAGCTTTTGTGCCGCGTAATTGGAAGGCCGGACTTCCAGGGTCATTCTGGCGGCCCCCCGGCTATCAGCGGCTTCCTTTAAAGCGATTAGCAATTTCTCACCAATTCCCTTACCGCGGTATTCAGGCAAAATAGCGATGTTGGTAACATGAGCCTCATCGACAATAACCCACATCCCAGCATACCCAATTACCTGCTTTTCTACACATACGACTAAGTAATGGGTCAGTTCATTATTGCATATTTCCGACTCAAAGGCGGTTCGGGACCAAGGCGTTAAGAAAGAAGCCTGTTCGACCAAGAGTACGGCGTCAATGTCCAGCAGCCCCATTCGTCGAATGCAAGTATTACTCATTGGCGGTTCCACAACGCTTTTCCCAAAGTTCTTCGGCTTCCGACCTTCTTATATACAAAGGCTCCAGCGTAAAAGGATCGCTGATCTTTCCGTTGTCCAGCAACCGATGAGCCAACACGGCGGTACTGCCGGCCCGGGACATAATCAGATGCGGTTCGGCCAGCATAACCGGCATTCCCTTGGCCTGAATGACTTCCCGGTAAGCGGCGGCAGACTCCCCTAACAGTAATACCGGCGTATCCATAGCAGCTAATTCCTTCAGTACATCAGTAAACGCAATGACCCGCGGCGGCACTAATTCCTGCAGTTCCCGATTATGCCAGCGGTATGAGGCCTGATAGACGTTCCCCTTCTGGGCATCCAGCATCGGTGAAAGTACCACGCCGGGGACAGGACAGGCAAAGGCCAGTGCCGGTAAAGTCGGCACCCCCACAAGGGGAATTTTTAAGGCATAGGCTAGAGCCTTGGCCGTTGCCAGACCGATGCGCAGCCCGGTAAAGGAGCCCGGTCCAATACTGACAGCCACCGCCTGCAACGCATGTTTATCAACTTCCGCCATTTGCAAGACCTGGGCTATGTGAGGCATCAGTAATTCCGAATGGGTTTTCTTTGTCTGCAAAGTTAATTCGGCAATCAGCGTGTCGGCTGTTGCCAAGGCAACGCCGGACACCAAGGTCGCTGTATCAATCGCAAGAATTGGCAATATCTTTCAACCTCTCAATCCGTCTTTCGTAATTTCCACCATTTGCGGCCAGGCTAATCACCCGTTCCCCGCTTTGTTCGCCCAGACTGATGGTAATCCAGAAATTTTCTTCCGGCATATATCCATCAAACCGGTCAGGCCATTCAATAATAGCCACACCGTCAGAATGTACATTTGTATATTCATCAAAACCGATGTCGGCCAGTTCGCCGGGCTGCTCCAAACGATACAAATCGAAATGGTACAACCGTACAGGCGCATCATATACATTCATGATCGTGAAGGTTGGACTGGTGACTGCCTCCCGAATCTTGAGTCCTGCCGCAATGCCCTGTGTTAGTAGCGTTTTTCCGGCGCCGAGTGTTCCTGACAGACAAACCACGTCACCAGCTTGCAGCAATACCGCCAGTTTTTCTCCCAGCCGGTAAGTTTCTTCCGGCTTAAAAGTTTTTATTTTTATTACTACCATTATAGTAAGCTCCTGTCGTTTCTATTGTGTTATACGGCTAGTGCTCCGGCAACTTTGAAAGTGTAAATTAATTTGCGTTTTTTTGTAAGGCAAGTCGGAGGAGGCTTGCCTGTCGACTATAGGTAAACCATCAACAACGAAGCCTTTACGGTAAAACTCCGTAAAGACGTTGTAATTTCAGAGTTGGTAGCGCAGCCCGCCATCTACCGAAAATGATTGTAGCCACGCGCTACGAGCGGCTGTTCCTCGCCCGTCTCATTGATCAAAATCACCCCGGTATGGGGTTTGGTCACCTCACCAATCGGGGTAACGGCTACACCTAAATCAGTTGCCTGCAATTCCCGCCATTTGCCTTTTTCCATGGTAAATACAAGTTGATAATCTTCCCCGCCGTACAGCGCATAGTCGAGAGGAGTCTTATGAAATAAAGCGGCAGCAGCCTTTAGTTCGTCAGACAGCGGTATTTGCCCGGCAAAAAGCCGTATCCCTACCTGACTGGCAGCGGCAATCTCATTAATCTCACTCGCCAGACCGTCACTGATATCATTCAGGCTGGAAGCGCCGGCAAGCCCCAATAATTTTCCGGCCTTTACCTGCGGTCGCGGCGTCAGGTGCGCAGTTACCAGCGGCCAGGCAAAATCATGGTCTTCCCAGTCGCCGGTCAGCAGCAAGTCTAAGCCGCCGCTGGAATTGCCCAGTTTCCCGGTAACAGCTACAATCTCCCCGGGATTGGCGCCGGATCGCCGCACAATATTACCCGGTTCCACTTCACCCATGGCTGCTACGTTGATAACAATACCGCCGGAAGTAGCCACCGTATCGCCGCCGACAATGTTCACTCCAAACTCACGGCAGATTTCTTTCATTCCTTCATATAGATTAACAACAAAATCCGGTGAAACCTGCTTATTGATCGCCAGTGAAACCAGCACGTGCCTGGGAGTCCCGCCCATAGCGGCAATATCGCTAAGATTGACCGCAATGGCTTTATAGCCGAGTTGCCAGGGAGTCGTCGTCCGAAGATCAAAGTGAACGCTTTCCACCAGCATATCTGTTGTCAATAGTTGGAGCTGCCTTGGCGCAGGCAGAACAACGGCCGCATCATCACCTATCCCGGTAATGACACAGCCCGGATTTTGGATGGTATCTTGTTTGATTAAATCAATCAGACCAAATTCGCCAATTTCCTCGATTTTGTGTGTTGTCATAAAAAAACAAACCCCGCCATGTATTTTTTATCTGAGTTACTAACAATACATTGATAACGTAGTTAGTGGCAATGTGTTTTCATCTGGTTTACTTCTTGCCAGATATCAGCATTTCCTGCATTATTAGTATGCCACTTCACAGAAAAAATTTGTGAGAAATAAAAAAGGAAATCGTACCGGCCGCGCCTAACATTATTAAATCATCTGATCGGTGCAGGCCAATACCTTGCGTCACACTTATCATATTTTAAAAAATCCGACATATTTGTCTTTATCAGCCTAAGGAGGAACCATGAAAAGTCTATGCCTGAAAATCCCCAATGTGGACCGGATTGGGTTAATCAAAGATATCTCCTGTATTTTGGCCGAACGCCAGATCAACATTCTTTCGATGGAAGTAAAACCAAACACTGTCTTCTTAGAAATTAATCTGTTGACAGAAGATGACAAATTCTACATCTTTCAAACGATTAGAGCCATTTCTCAGGTAATTGATGTCCAGGAAATTGATTTAATGCCCTATCAGGAAAAAGCCGAACAGCTTAAAGCGGTATTAGGCTCGGTTAGTGACGGAATCATCGCGGTCGATCCCCAGGGAAATATAACGCAGCATAACCCGGCCGCCGAAAAGATCACCCATCTGACCGCAGACCAATTAGTCAAAAGCTCATTGGACAGCCTGTTTCCGTCCAGTATCGTTCCCTTGCGGACTTTGCTGCAAACGGGAACAGGTTACGATAACTGTGAAGTGATCAATATCCTTACACAAAGCCATTACCTGACCAGCGGCCGCCCTATCATGGACGGCAACGGGCGAATTATCGGCGCTGTCGCCATTTTGAAGGACATCAGCGATGTCCGGGACCTGGTCTATACGGTAACAGGCCAGTCCTCCTTTTCCTTTGGCGATATTCTTTATACCAGCAAAGCCATGCAGCGGGTAGCGACACTGGCAAAAACCATTGCCCAGGGAGATTCAACGGTATTAATCCGCGGCGAAACCGGCACGGGTAAAGAACTGTTTGCCAAGGCCATCCACGACACTTCGGCCCGCGCTAAGGAATTATTCGTACCGCTCAACTGCGCCGCCATTCCGGATACTTTATTGGAAACCGAACTGTTCGGCTACAAGGACGGTGCCTTCACCGGTTCGGCCAAAGGCGGAAAAAAAGGACTCTTTGAGTTTGCCGATAGGGGAACTATCTTCCTGGATGAAATTGGTGAATTATCCACCTCTCTGCAGGCTAAACTATTGCGGGTATTACAAGAGGGAAAAATACGCCGCATTGGCGACACCCTGGAAATACCGGTCAATGTTCGTGTTTTAGCAGCTACTAACCGCAACCTGGAAGAAATGATTCAGCAGGGAAAATTCCGCGAAGATCTGTATTATCGCATCAATGTCATTCCATTGTTTATTCCGCCGCTTAAAGCCAGACGCGACGATATTCCTTTACTGTCCCAGCTGTTTCTTCGCCGTTACGCCGCCAGACTGCACAAGCCGGTTACCGCTATCAGTGAAAGCTCTTTGCAGAAGCTGATGGAATATCACTGGCCCGGCAATATCCGTGAGCTGGAAAACGTCATTGAACGGGCCGTTAATCTGGTCACAGGCAGCATTCTGCTCAACGAACACATTATCTTTGATCACGATTACTCGCCAACACCGCTGGAGACCGTTCTGCCGGAATGTGCCCTGGATGAAATACTGGATAAAGTGGAACGGGACGTACTTATAAAGGCCTTAACACAGCACCGGACCCTCCGGCAGCTCGGCAAGGCGCTTTCCCTCTCTCACACGGCTGTGCTAAAGAAACTGCGTAAGCATGGTCTCAGCATCGTAAAAAAGTAACCCTTGCGGGCAACATCAGCCGTCTGCCTGCATATTAGGAGGGAGCATGCATAAGCATGCTCCCTCCCTTTAACCGCTATCGTTTGATGATATCCTCTGACCGGCCCAAAGGCTGGCTTAAATCCAAATGTCCGGAAATCGTATCGATAGGCTTTCCCTCCACCAGAATACGAACCTTTTGAATCTCGGGAAACTCGGTCAATGTATCGACAATCGCACCAACAATTAAAATTTCAGAAGCAGACCCACCGCGGTTATCTTTTATCAGCTTATCCGTAAAATCCGGATAGGCAATGTGGTCTTTGACGGTTATGGAACGAAGCTTTGTCCCTGCCGGGATCACGGCTGTCAGTTCCTTATTTTTCGTACCGGCCAACAATAACTCTAACGCTGTTTGAGCCGGGTGTGTACTCTGCGGCACCGTATGCACCTCGGGAACCAGATGCTCCGCATCCTTGCTGGCGTGATAAATAGTCAGCCGCATGGTTCCGGCCTGCACCTGTCCGTTCGGGCCAGTTGCCTGACCGGCGGATTTTTCAGTCTGCGACTGTTCCACACCGGAAGAAGTTTCTGGCGGCACCGTCTGCTGAGAGCAACCGGCAAGCAAGCCCAAGCATAAGAGACTGATAAAAAGAATTTTTAGGCGGCCACTGCAACGTAGGGGCTTCATCTTATTGCCCACCTCCTTTAACGGCTGCCTGAGCAAAGAAACGTCCTAAGCCATTTACAAGCCCTTGCGCCGCCTCCTGTTGAAACTGAGGTGTATTCATCAATTTTTCCTCTTGAGGATTAGAGATAAACCCTAACTCAACCAGGGATGCCGGCATAACCGTATTTTTCAAAACATAAAAATTGGCCTGATGAATGCCACGATCGCCAAAACCGCCGAAAATAGACGTCACCAGATTGTCCTGCAAGCTGTCCGCTAATAGCGTGTCGTAGTCGGTCTTAGGGTAATAATAACTGGCGATACCTCCCACACTGGGATCGGTAAAGGCGTTGATATGTATACTGATAAACACATCGGCTTTATTATTATTGCCCACATTCGCCCGTGCGCCCAGTTCGTCCACCGCACTGGCATTAGGTCCAAAAACGTCTTTATCCGCCTGCCTGGTCATAATTACCTTGGCTCCCGCTTGTTCCAATAACAGCTTGGTTTTTTGCGCTACGGCCAGCGTAATGGTTTTCTCCTGCGTATTACTGCCAATAGCTCCCGGATCAGTCCCACCGTGACCGGGATCAAGGGCAATCACCTTGTTTTTCAGCCCCGGCGTAAACGAAAAGGACGGTACCGGCACAGGCTTGTTGATATCCACTACAATCCGGTGTGTTTTATTGGCCTGGGCATCACTTTTTAAAGTAAATACTTTATAATCGGAAGCGCCGAGAGCAGCCGGTAAAGCAATCACAATCCGGCTAGTCTGACTGTTAATGGCCTGGACACTCATTTGCCGGGCGATAGCTCCATCCAAAGTCAGACTTTTACTTATTTTTCCCGCTGTAGCACCTTGTACATCCACAATCAATTGAGGACTGGGAGCGCTAACCAGAGACCCTTTTGCCTCAACCGGGCCACTGGAATCGATAACCAAACGCAATTTGCTGCTACCGGTTACCGCATCATTGTGGACGGCAAAACGCACATTCAGCAATTCTGCCGCCTGGCGTATGACATTACCGTTCAACGGAGAACCTGCAATAGCCGGAGCAGCCTGGGAAACGTTCAACTCAGCCGCCAGCGCCATATGCGACAGCAGCAACATCATGATCAAAAACGCGAAAAGCAACTTGCGCTGCACCCTCAACCCTCCCATAGTACGACATATATGGGTAATCTTCGCGTTTTTCTAAAAAAATCCTGCATAAGAAACGACAAACTTTACGTCTGAACATTATTTACCAACAAACCGAAAAAAATAAGATCATCACTGCCGCTATGGGTGGCATGAGTGACATGGGAGGTATGGGCGGCATGCTGTAAGGCCTTCGTCAACTCTCCTAGGGCTTGTTTGTAAAATATCCGAAACGCCTCCTAACGGTGCTTTTTATGCCATACTTCGTTAACATGTTTTGAAATAGGGGCCGCTATTCCTGCAACATGTTGCCTCGTCTGGCACAAAAATCACTCGCCATGAAGCATTCCGTTAATTTACAAACAAACCCTAGTAATAATCGGATAAAATTACCAATATTTTATCCCACTAAAAGAACGCTCCAGGCCTACTCGTCTTGATTTTCCGCTAGCAGTGCTTTTAACAATGCTTCACCGGCAGTCCGGGCCTCTTGGGTGGCCTGTGGATCAAAAGTCACCGCTATATCAAAAATATCGCCTTCCCGAACCTTATCGGGAAAAAGAGCGCAGGGCCAAACAACCTGTATCTCTTCATCTCCCAGCAATAAAACGGCCTTATCTCCTTCCAGACGATCAACAACAGCTTTGATACGCATTGTCAGTTTCTCTCCTTGCTTATAGAATACCCCTGGCCATCAGTTCTTATTTCTACCGTACCATCCTTATCGGTGCGGTAAATCTTGATTTTCATTGCCTGATATTTTTTTAAGGTAGACGGATGGGGATGGTGATATTCATTACCCTCGCCTGCCGAAATCACAGCAGCTTCCGGTGCCACCTTGGCCAAAAAGTCTTCCGATGAGGAAGTATTGCTGCCGTGATGCCCACTCTTTAATACGGTACTTTTCAATTGACCGGAAAATTCATTTACCATAACCGCTTCTGCTTCCTGTTCCGCGTCACCGGTAAGCAGCATAGAAAAATTCCCATAGATAAGTTTAGCCACAATAGAGTTGTTATTCAGTGCAGCCTTGCCTTCTAACAGCGGCTTGGGCGGAGAAAGTATCTGCAGCACCGCGCCACCGCCAAGTTCGATTTTGTCACCGCCAGTCATAACTGCAAAAGGAATTTTTTTCTTTTTTATTGTAGTCAAATACTGCCGGTACAAAGAAGTTGTTGTGGTCTGCCCACTATCGTAGGTTTGTTTTACCGGAAAATTATCAAAAACAGCCTTCATCCCTCCCAAGTGGTCGGCATGGGGATGGGTAATAATCACTTTATCCAATTCCTGAATTCCTTGTTTTTTTATGTATGCCACCAGTTTATCCCTGGCTGGAACATCCCCACTGTCAACGAGAACTGTCTCGCCGTTGGTCCGGATTAAAATAGCATCTCCCTGACCGACGTCAATCACATCCACCACCAGCTCACCAGCCTTTGAAACAACCGGCCGTTCGGCACAGCCAAACAGAAATATCGCCGACAGCAATATCATGACCAGCACAGAAAATACTTTGACAGGTTGTTTATAGCTTAGCTGCATAATCTACCTCTTTGCGTAATCCCCTTAAACTTAGTTATTTTACGAAAATTTTCCCGCCTGCGTCGTTGTCATCGCCTGACATAGATCAGCTATACGCGGCTCCTTCGCCTAGTAGTGCGAAAGAGCTTTAAATTTCAATCCGGAAAATTAAAAATAGGCAGTCGCCCGCCTATCCCCTGCTTGCCATACTTTTAAATTTGAACCAGTCCCAGACTCACCCGCACAGCATCATCAATCTGAGTCATAATATCCTCTGTCAGATGTGTCACTTTCTCTTTCAGCCGCCGTTTATCAATCGTACGCATCTGCTCCAGCAAAATAACCGAATCTTTTTCCAAATTGTATTGTTTGGCGCTGATTTCCACATGAGTCGGCAGCTTCGCCTTGGAAATTTGCGAAGTAATAGCTGCAACAATAACGGTAGGACTGTATTTATTACCAACATCATTTTGAATTACTAAAACAGGGCGGTGTCCCCCCTGTTCCGAACCAACAACCGGGCTTAAATTGGCATAATAAATGTCCCCACGCTTTACGATCATATATTATTCACGCTCCGCCAACAGGGTGGGCATTTCAAACATATCCGTATCAATTAGCAGTCCCTCTTCCGCCAAGGACAAATTAATAACGGCCATTTCCTGATATCCCTTGCGCATCATGTCACGAATAGCCTGCTTTTTACGATCTTCAATATACCGCTTCATCGCTTCGCGCACAAACTGGCTACGGCTTAATTTCTCCATGGCGATGATACCGTCAACTTCCTGGAGCAAGCTATTGGGAATACTTATCATAATACGTTTTAATTCGGCCACACCTTCACCCCCGCCAGTCTATACATGGCTTGCTATAATTAATTATATATATTTATATACTAAAGTCAACTTATATATATACCTTCAGAATTAACTATACCATGATTAAGTATGCATTAGCAACAAACAAATTATGCCTACTATTGCCATGGGAATATAGCTAAAAATCGAAATTTCTCTCCCCGGTACTTTATCTGACATCAACCGTCACTTTTTCGGCATGTAGCCCCGGCTGTCTGCAGTTGCGCCAGAACAGCGGGCAGCGTCTTAAGCAGGTCGCCTGCCAGCAGGCCCGCCATTCCATTTGCAGCAGCCAAATCACCGGCCAGCCCCTGAAGATATACCCCGCATAAAGCCGCATCACAGCCCGAAAGGCCCTGGGCCAGCAAACCGGCAATCACACCGGTCAGCACATCGCCGCTTCCGGCAGTCGCCATACCGGCATTACCTGTGGTATTAACAAAAATTTCGCCACCGGGGAGGGCAATTAAGGTAGGCGCTCCCTTTAAAACAACAATGGACTGCCATTCATTTGCCGCCATCTTGGCTACATCCAGCCTATTTTCATTAATATCGGCAACTGTCAGTCCGGTTAACCGGGCCATTTCCCCGGCATGAGGCGTTAACACCGGCATGTGCTTCGCCTTGCCTAACAGCCCGGTATGATCCTGTAAAGCATACAGCGCGTCGGCATCCAGCACTAATGGAACCTGTGACTTTTCAACAATTTCCCGCACCAGCGCCAGCGTCTCCGCCTGACGGCCAAGGCCAGGGCCAACCGCCAGTACCTGGCTGGCCGCCGCCTCGTGCTCAATAATCCCCCAGGCGGCTAAACCGATAGCACCATCGGCGGATTCCGGCAGCGGCCTGGTCATTACTTCGGTCACTTTTACTTCCATAATAGAATTAAGGCTTGCGGCAATTCCCAGGGTGACCAGACCGGCACCAGACCGCAAGGCCGCCGTAGTACACAAAGCGGCGGCACCGGTAAGACCGGTTGAACCGGCGACTGCCCATACACGGCCGCAGTCGCCTTTATAAGCATCCGGCCGCCGCTCGGGGAGACGCCGGCTTATGTCACGCTGCGTAAGCACCGCCAGCTTCAGGGCCGGTGTCTCCAGAAGCGCTGCCGGCAGACCGATATCGGCGACCGTCCATTTCCCGGCACAAGCCGCGCCCGGATACAGCAAAAGCCCCGGTTTGGGCAAGCCGAAAGTAACCGTATAATCAGCCCTTACCGCGCAAGCACCGATCTGTCCGGTATCAGCCTAAACCCCGGACGGAATATCTACGGCCACAATCGTTTTCCCCGCATGATTGATCAGCTCCACTGCCTGAGCCATGGCACCGGTAATATCACGGCCATAGCCGGTCCCTAGGAGCGCATCTACCAGACAGTCGGCAAAAGCGACCCCGATTTTCACTTTATCCCAGTCCCGTATCCCGGTAACTTCGATTACATCCACGCCCATCCGGATAAGAATCTCCAGTTGTATAGCCGCATCACCCTGAACGGCGTCGCGCGCCGCCAATAAAAAGACTTTAATTTTAGCACCCCGGTTGCTTAGATGACGGGCTGCAACAAAACCATCACCACCGTTCTTTCCTTTACCGGCAAAAATACAAATCTTTTTATCAGATACACCATCCATGATTGTCTCAATCTCCCGGACCACCGCCACTCCGGCATTTTCCATAAGTACAATGCCGGGAATTCCATAATTCTGCGCCGCCTGCTCATCCAGGCGGCGCATTTCTTCCGCCATAGCCGCCTTCATCTGTCGTCTCTCCCCCATAGGATCGCTTGTGCCGCCGCATACTCCCGCGCATGTGTTAATGAAATATGGATTTCTCCTACCCGTTGAGTTTCTGCTAACCGGGCAAAGGAACCGTGAAGCCGAACCAACGGACGCCCTCCCTCAGCCGGAATAACCTCAATATCTGTCCAGTTACCACCTGCCAGACCTGTACCGAAGGCCTTCATGACAGCTTCCTTGGCGGCAAAACGCGCCGCATAGGAAGAAGGCCGCTGCACACCCCGGCTTTCACAATACGCCTGCTCCTCCGGCGTAAAAACTCTTCTAATAAAACTTTCCCGGCCGATAGCCGTTCGGATTCTCCCTATTTCAATGATATCAATACCCGTACCCAAAATCATGTTTGTCACCTCACTCTGCATTATAGCCTTTATACCACCTGCTTGCCAAGTCCGGCTACAACAGCCACGGCATAAGAAAACCTTGCATAGCTATCTATATGCAAGGTTCACTGACAGGTTATTTCTCCGTGCTTTATTTTTTACATTTTATAATTTCTTACGATCAGCACTTCCACCCGGCGGTTTTTAATCCGCCCTTCTTCCGTATCATTAGTGGACAGGGGACGAAATTCCCCATACCCAATTGCACTGAACCGAGCCGGTGACAATTTTTCCTGGGCTAAGAGAAATTTGACAAAATTAACGGCCCGTTTCGCACTGAGATCCCAGTTGGAAGGAAACTCGCCGGTATGAATCGGTATATTATCGGTATGGCCGGAAACGACAATCTTCTGGGAAAGCGGCATCAACATCTTGGCAATTTCCGCCCCCATACGACGCGATTCAGGCACCAGATCAGCGCTGCCCGACAGAAAAAGCGCATTATCCTTAATCCGTAGCACTAAACCCTCGTCAGTAATTACCGTTTGCAATTCCGAGGTCAAGCCATTGTCCTGTATGTACTGATCCAACAGTTTTTTCACCTGAGTAAGCTGGGCACTCTCCTGCATATAAGCTTGCTCTTTGGCCGATTTTGCCGATTGATCATCTTCACCGGACTGTGCTTGCTGACTGGCCGTATCAACTCTGACACTATCCAGAATAGCCGGGCTGCCACTGCCAAAGGCCGCACTCATCGACTGGGCGATCTGTTCAAACTTTTTCTGGTCAATCTGCGAAGAGGCAAACAATACGATAAACACGGCCAGCAATAAAGTTAACAAGTCAGCATAAGGAATCAGCCAGGTTTCATCCATATGTTCTTCATGATGCTGTTCATGTTTCTTCTTAGCCATTTCTCTCCTCCGAAGGCTTTAACAGCGCTCTCTGACCTTGCGGTATGAACACCATCAATTTTGCCTCAATCGCGGTAGGGGAATCACCGGCTTGCAAGGATAAAATTCCCTCAATCATCATTTTTTTATTTTCCACTTCAATTTTCGACATCATTTTTAGCTTATTGGCAAACGGATGCCAGAGTACATAGCCGGTGAAAATACCAAGCATTGTCGCGATAAAAGCAGCCGCGATTGAATGACCCAGCTTATCAATATCGTTTAAATTGCCCAAAGCAGCAATCAAGCCTACAACGGCTCCCAGCACCCCAAGCGTCGGTGCATAACTACCGGCCTGCGAAAATATCAAGGCGCCGGTCCGGTGCCGCTCCTCCATACCATGTACCTCGGCATCCAGCACGTCACCGACAAAGTCAGGATCAAGTCCGTCAATAACCATGGACAACCCGTTGCGCAAAAAAGGATCGGGAATTTCGGTTACGCGGTTTTCCAGCGCCAGAATCCCTTCCCGTCTGGCCGTTTGCGACAATTCCACAAACAGTTTTAACAACTCATCTTTAGGAAATTGCGGCGGCTGCCTAAACAGCATTTTAATCAACGTGGGGAACTTTTTTACATCATTAAGAGGAAAAGCATTAAAAATACAGGCAATGGTACCTACGATGATAATTAAAAAGGCAGCAGGGTTATTTAATGCCGTCAAACTGGCTCCCTTTAACACCATGCCTACAAAAACGGCTATTAAACCTAACACTATTCCTATTGCTGTCGACTTTTCCAAGATTCGGCCTCCTAACCCAAAATAAAACTTACAAATACATCATTGTTCCTGCGCCCATCTTCCACCGTATTGTTAGAATCTCAGGAATACGCTGCCGGCAAACCAAATGGCGCATTTCCGGCCGCTATAAGGATTTTGTTTTCGCCGGAGTGCATCAAACACAGCTGAAAAAACGCTTTACTGACCGGATAAGAATCGCTCGGGCTGCTGCCGGGTCCTTCCCGGCAGCAGGGCAGCTTGGGTCGCTTTACCGATGTCGACATGATCGAACATACGAAAACCTCACGCAACTTGCCAACAGATCCATCCGGTCAACGCTGCCTATTCATAATTTCTACCTGTAAAAATTCTTTTTTTTTTTTAATAATCCTGCTAAAAGTCGACACTTTTCAATACTTTATCTATAATTTACACAAAGTATTCGATCGCCGCTGCCGGAAACCGTCGCTGCAGTTCCTCTGTCAGGAAGTCTTTCAGTTCTTTCTGTTCTTCTTTTGGGTAAACATATTTACCGTAGCCAAACTGTCCATACTTAAACATCCGCTCCGTTTCATCGAGCGGCAACTGCGTGTGAGGATATAAGTCCAGGATATTATTTTTCGCCCGTTTGGTAAACCGGTGCGTAATGATTTCAAACGTCAGATCGGGGGCGACTGCCACTTTAGTCATTTCTTGCTGCAACAAGGCAATGACAGCTTGATATTGCTGCTGCCAATCGGGAAACTTAAATACCGGCGCAAGAATAAACCCCAGCGGATAGCCTGCCCTGGCAACATCCCGGGCTGCCGCTACCCGTTCTAACAGTCCCGGAGTGCCATGTTCAAACTGCTGCAGGACCGATGTAGCGTTAATGCTGAATCGAAAGCGGGTATGTCCCGCATGTTTGACCGACAACAGAGAGGCAACATCGGTAAATTTCGTGACAAATCGAAACCGCCCCCATGGTTGTTCACCAAAAAAAGCGATGGTCCGGCGTAGTAGTCCGGTTAGATGTTCCGTCGGGATAGGATCAGAAACGGCGGCTCCCTCAAAAATAGTAATGGCCGGTGCCCGTTCTTCCATATACCGTTTGGCCCGGGCCAGAATATCTTCAATATTTACATATACTCTTATATAGGGCTTTTTCCCCAGGGTAGTCGCCAAATAACAATATTCACACATGCCGGGACAACTGGTATTCAGCGGCAGCTGGTAATGCGCCGAGGGCTTGCAGGTAACAAAGTCGGCGCTTTTTCGCACACCGACAACCAACGTTTGCTTGGCTTCCCGGAAAGCTTCCTGGGTCGAGTTTCCCGGGATTCCGGTCACCCGGTTATGAGAACCGGTCAATTTAATCGGTATATCCATTTGGCGAAACCGTTCGTACATTTCCTGGCCCAGTGGATAGTCCAATGCTTGCGGCTCAAAGAATACCCTTTTCGGAATAAAATCTTTCATAGTCTTCATCCTTTCCTGCAAAATTGCCGTTTGTTAGAACGGCTGTTATTATTGCCTCATAGTATGAGAAAAACCTGGGACAGTTATAACTGTCCCAGGTTTTTTCCGCTGCGAAAACCCGCATGCTGCGCTATGGTTCTGTTGATGGCCGCAATCTTGCCGCCGATACATTGGCGGCAGTGCGCCGGCGTATCATTAATGCAGATCTTACCGGGATACAACATATATAGCTGCCGGTATTCTCCTTCTGTCACGTTAGGCATGACCACGTTGGCCCCACTCTGCAGGGCAATTGTTCTGCCCTGCTTGTTCAGTGTCTCCATGGCTGTGGTAGCCGGAATATTGCTGTCAGGCAATAACAGTCTGGTAATGGCCATCACTTTCAGCGCCAGTTCAAAGGTGCCGCCCGCCGCTGCCCGCAGCGGCGTAGCCGGATTGGGAATAAACGGCCCCAGCCCTATCATATCGGCATCTATTGCTTTAAAAAACAAAATATCCTCGGCCAGAGATTCCTGTGATTGCCCCGGTAACCCCACCATGATACCTGTACCGACCTCATAACCCAAGTCCCGCAAGTCCCGCAAGCAGCGCAGCCGGTTGGCCAAACTCATTCCGGGATGCAATTGATCATATACCTGCCGGTCTGTCGTTTCAATCCTGAGCAGATAGCGGTCTGCACCGGCCTCTCGATAAGCCCTGTATTCCTCCCGCGTTTTTTCACCCAGGCTAAGTGTTAAGGCCAAACCCAAATCCTTGATTCCGTAAATTACGGTTTGCAGCCTTTCCACCGTATAATAGACATCCTCACCAGACTGCAAAACAACAGTTTTATAACCGTAACTCTTTGCTTTAGCCGCCAACTCGATGACGGCTTCAGGTTCTAGCCGATACCGTTTAATATCTTGATTATCGCGGCGCAACCCGCAATACAAACAATTTTGCTTACATATATTAGAAAACTCAATCAAGCCGCGTAAATGTACTTCATCGCCCACATACCGCTGCCGAATCCGGTCAGCCACACCAAATAATTCGGCGTCATCCACACGGTTGGCAAGCAAGGCAACGATCTCCGCTTTTTCCAGTTGATGCAAGCGTTCCGCCCTGATTAGAATTTCAGTTATATCCGACAAATCAATTACCTGCCTTTTACATACGGAATTTAAAGCCATCTCAGGGAACCATTAATTTACTGACCACACCAGATCGGCAAGGATCTTTCGTCTGGCAAGAAAGAAAAACCGCCGGACCAGCCGCGCTCTTGCAAATTTTCCCGACACAGTCAGGCGGAAAAATCCGTCGTGATGCGTGCTGCGAATAAATCAATATTTCTCTAATTTTTTATTCTATTTTCCCTTTTAGAATTCCTTTTTTATCTCACTATCTATTCAGCACATTTTGACAGTAAGAAGCCTGCTTCGGTTATCTAAGCAGGCTTCTTACCTATTTATCCGGATTAAGTTCTCCCTGGCCATTTGCGGCTTTTGCCAGGACGTCTTGCTCCCGTTTTAGCGCATTGCGCACGATTGATCCTACTTTTTGCTCTTCACCGTCCATTTGCTTGTCCGGCTTATCCTCGCGCATACTCATCCCTCCTTTAACGTTTATTGTTCGTCAGCCGTTCGCAGATCATACACCACTTTGCCGCAAGTTTTTTACTATTTATCCATAAAACGTATATTCCGGCAGCGATCTACACATTTTTTCTAATTATCTTTGACTTTTCTTTGAAAAACAAATGCATTTCAAAGAAATTTCTAATAAAATATAGGATGTAAAATAATCCAGGGACGGACAATTTTCTACAGGGCTGTGTTATAAAGGAGTTCAACATGAGAATATTGTTAGTCGAGGATGAAAGGAAGCTGCTTGAATCATTATCTTATCTGCTGAAAAAAAATGGCTATCTGGTTGATACGGCACAAGATGGCGAAACGGGGATTGAAAAGGCCTCGTCCGGTATGTATGAAGTACTCATTCTGGATCGCATGCTGCCCGGAATGGACGGTGTTTCCCTTTTGCGCGAAATTCGCAGCATGGGGCTGGATACGCCGGTCATCTTTTTGACAGCAAGGGACAACGCTGAGGACCGGGTCGAAGGCTTGGATGCCGGTGCGGACGATTATCTAATCAAACCCTTCTTTGCCGATGAACTCTTGGCACGCCTCCGGGCGTTAACCCGCCGGAAAACCAAGACCATGGTAGGCGACTGCCTGCAGACAGCCAATCTGCTTTTTTATCCGCTGCGCTGTGAAGTATTCAAAGACAGCACATCCATTCATCTGACCACCAAGGAATCACAGTTATTAGAACTCTTAATGATCAATCAGGGACAAGTTATTACCAAGGAACGCATTATGGAAAAGGTCTGGGGGTATAATTCGGAAATCGAAATTAACAACGTGGATCTTTATATCCACTATCTAAGAAAAAAATTAGCAACAGACTGCATTCGGACGGTACGGGGCGTTGGCTATTTTTTAAAGGATGACAAGCAATATGTTTCAGCAACTGCGCTTTAAACTCATCCTGATCAATGTTGCCATCATCTTTCTTATTTTTGCGGGACTGAACACAGGCACTTATTATTTTATCCAGTCCGATATGATTCATCGGGCCGAAATGGGTTCACGCAAACTAATGGAAGATATAAAATCCGGTAACCCGCTGCCCTTGTTTCTTACATCCCCTGCCGCCTCCCCCTCCATGCCTTCCCCACCACCGGAATTCTTCCGTAATGTCTTTTATGTAAAAACAGATAACGGGGGCAGCATTACCACTAAACCGTCTGACCGGTTTTCCGAACCGGGACATGTGGAACAATTGGTTCAAAAAATTTTGGACCAGGCTGAACCGGAAGGCACTGTTGCCTTTGAAGAAACCAGTTATTATTATTTGAAATCTTCCTTACCCAACCAGAACGGAACAGTGATCGTAATGGAAGACCTGGAACACGCCAAACATATGCTGCATCAGTTGTTGACAGCATTAAGCATTGCCGGTGTGCTCTGTCTGGCGCTTGCCTTTTTCAGCAGCGCTTACATGGCCGACAAGGCCATGCAGCCTATCAAACATGCGCTACAGCAACAAAAGGACTTCTTGTCCGACGCCTCCCATGAACTCCGGACACCGCTGGCCGTGATGCAGACCAATCTGGATATTGTACTGGACAGTCCCCAGGAACTAGTCGCCGATCAGCAAAAATGGCTGAACAACATTCAGGAAGAAACGACTCAAATGACCAAGCTGATTAACTCACTGCTGTTCCTGGCCCGGGTGGATTCCCATGAACAGCGTCTGGAGCAGCAAACCTTTGATCTCAGTCTGGCTATTGTGCAAACCGTGGAATCCTTTAAACCATTAGCGCTCACCAGGGGAATTTTGCTGCAAGTTATTGCCGATCAGCCGCTGCCGGTAAAAGGCGATGAAGACAAAATCAAACAGGTTGTCGGGATTCTGGTAGATAATGCCCTGCGCCATTCGCCAAATACGGGAAAAATTATTGTAGAACTAAGAAAAAACAACCGCATGGCTTCACTTGCCGTAACCGATTACGGCGAAGGCATTCCACCCGAATATTTGAATAAAATCTTTAACCGGTTCTTCCAGGTAGATCCTTCACGCTCCAAAGGGGGAACCGGCTTGGGACTGGCCATTGCCAAATGGATCGTCGACAGCCACGGCGGTTCCATCCAGGCCGATAGTAAACTTGGTTTACAGACAACGTTTACGGTTCGCCTGCCCTTGTGTAAAGGCGTATGACAATAAAAATTATCAGGGTTTAGCCTGATACATATATGTCTGTGATCTCTTTGGGAGAAGCCGGTTCAGGATATACACCAATTTCCTGCGCCGGCTTCTCTTCTTGCTGTCTGCTCGCCTTAAACGGCCAACCATTAAGGATAATCAAGCTTTCATCTTAAAAAAAAATTATATTTTAATATTTTTTGACAATATCTGTCGTTTCTAAACGAAAAACAAAGATTCATATAGGAAAATAATACTAGAAACCCAGGGAGGGGAAAACTTCACAAGGCTGTGCTTGCAAAGGATGTTTCATATGCGTTTATTATTAGTAGAAGATGAAGTAAAATTGAGCGAAGCACTATCCCATTTGTTAAAGAAAAACAACTTTATTGTCGATACCGCCGAAGACGGAGAAAAAGGCTTAGACATGGCTTGTACCGGAATTTATGATGTAATTATTTTGGATCGCATGCTGCCCCAACTGGATGGCTTAGCTCTGTTAAAAGAGTTTCGTGAGCTTGGCTATGATACGCCGGTGCTCTTTCTGACTGCCAAAAGTTCCCCGGAGGACCGGGCTCAAGGCCTCAATGCCGGTGCCGACGATTATTTGGTTAAACCGTTTTTTGCGGTAGAACTGGTAGCGAGGCTGAAGGCACTGACGCGCCGCAAAAGCAAAGACCTGGTCAAAAGCACTTTGGTTATCGGCAACTTAATTTTCGATTCTGTCCGGGGACAGGTTATCAAGAATAATGAAAAAATCCATCTGACCGTAAAAGAATCGCAATTGCTCGAACTCTTAATCCGCAACTCCGGCCAAGTAGTTACGAAAGAACGGATTATGCAAAAAATTTGGGGCTACAATTCCGATACCGGCATGGAAACCATTAATCTTTATATTCACTATCTGCGCAAAAAATTAGATTTACCTGACATAAAAACGGTACGTGGCGTCGGTTATTATCTACAGAACAGTTCCGTTACAGCAAAAGCCGCACAATAATCTCTTCCTTCGACGCTTTTCGCAGGCAGCTTACCAAAGCTGCCTGCATTTTTTGTAAAAGATTATCTTAATCTTAAAAAACTAAATAAAAACTAAATAATTCCATGCGAAAACATAAATAGATTAACAGAAAGGAGGCTTTTTAAGCACTTCAGCATGTTAACCTGCCGGAAAATAAGGAATAACCTTATGCCGGCACAAAAAATGGGCAAGGATGCTCAATTTTAAAAATCAAGGAGGAATTTACCATGGGAATGATTATCAACACAAACCTATCTGCTTTAAACACCTGGAATCAATTAAACCGTAATACCAGCTCGATGAACAGCGCGTTGGAAAAACTGTCTTCCGGCTACAAGATCAACTCTTCGTCGGATGACGCCGCCGGATTGGCCATCTCCAAAAAAATGGTCAATCAGATCAACGGCCTGGATCAGGCTAATGAAAACTCCCAAAATGCTTCGTCGATGGTGCAAACGGCCGACGGTGCTCTGGAAGAAACCAACAGCATCTTAGAACGGATGCGCGAACTGGCGGTACAATCAGCCAGCGACACCAACACCGACAGTGACCGTTCGAACATCCAGGACGAAGTGGACGCCCTTACCTCTGAAATTAACAATATCGCCAATACCACCGAATTCAACACCAAAAAGCTGTTGAACGGTAATTTGAGTGCGGCTGTGACCACAGCGACCAAAAATGTTCTTTCCAACTCTTCTGTTGTTACGGCCAGCGGTAATGTGACTGCCGGTACTACCACACTGGGTAGCTTAACCGATACAGCTAAAAATTCGTTGGGTATTGACACGGGAGATACCATTACCATCAACTACATGAAAGACGGAGCGTATCGCACGGCTACGATAACGGTTGCAGCCGGTACCACTACTTTGTCCAGCTTAACTGCTGCCAGCACGTATGATAAAACAGGTGCCGCTACCGGAGATACCATTGCTAACGATTTCACCTTCTCCGTCGATGCTAATACCGGCACAATCAAAGTTACTGCGGCAACTACAGGTGCGGCCAATGCTATCTATGGTTTAAATATTACCGTAAATGACGTCACAAGCACAACAGACTCTAACGGTGATACAACAACCACCACTACGGAAAATACGGCTGCAACAGATGCGTTGTCCTCTTTCAATCAAACAGTCGCCGCTAAAGATACTTCCGTTGATGGCACGGCCACCATCTTAATCGGGGCGAATACCGGTCAAGACCTCAAAATAAATATTGGCAATATGGATGCTACCTCACTGGGTGTGCAAAACATTCAGGTTGATACGCAGGAAGCTGCCAATACTGCTATTAAAACCATTGATACAGCAGTATCCACCGTTACGGCCGAACGGGCAAAATTGGGTGCCATAGTCAATCGGTTAAGCTCCACTTCGGATAACCTGTCAACCTCCAGCGAAAACCTGTCGGCGGCCAACTCGCTGATCCGCGATACCGATATGGCTTCCGAAATGGCCAATTACACCAAGCTGAGCACACTGACTCAGGCGGCAACCGCCATGCTGGCCAAAGCCAACTCTCAGCCGCAAATGGTATTGCAATTGCTGCAATCCTAATTGGCTTCTCATTTCAGCTAGGCAAAAGAAAAGCAGGACGATCATTGATCGTTACCTGCTTTTTCTTTTGCCCTATCCTTACTATGACTTATACACGCTATAAATATAGTGCCCCGTTCTCTCCCGTCATCAAAGATAAAAACACCGGGTATGCAGCTTGTTACTGCATACCCGGCGCCTTTTCATATGCCAGAACTACACCTTTGCGTTAATCCGTGTGCGCGGCACCGGGCGCTCCCATTGGTATATATACCGCGAATTAAGCTGATACGTAGTACGGGTGCTGTGCAGTTGGGAAAAAATTTCTGCTTTAACCAACTGAGCATTCTGCAGCACCTGATGACAGGTGTCTAAGATTTCATGCTGCCGGCCCTTGATTGTTTTCTGAAGGGAATGCACCTCATAATTGTCGGGCGGAACTGATTTTCCCCGTAGAGCTCCCACAATGCCACCCAATTCTTCAATCAAGGCTTCCCGCTCTCTAAGCAGCCGCCGCAAACCGGTCATTTGCTGTTTTTTAACAAAACGCCCCTGCTGTTCAGTATTGGCGGCAATCTGATCAAGCACTGCCAGTTTTCTTTTCAGTAAGCCGATGATCTCCTGATCCATCTGCATTCAGCCCCCCGCTACGATGACATGTAGGAAGATAAAGCCGACAATTGTACATTCATCTGATTAATATAGGTTTCTAAATTACTATACTTTGTGTACAGCTTATCTGAGTAAGTGCTTAAACGGTCCTTTTCTTTCGATATCTTCTCTTCATAATCAGAGAGTTGATCGGAAAGCTGGTTATCCGAATTGGATGAATCACCGCTGATGCCGGCCATTTCCAACAAAAGCCCTTTGTTACCCGAACTATCTCTGACAGTAGAGGTATACTTGGCAATCACATCATAAAAACGGTAGGCAACCCCTTCCTCCTTATACCTTGTCGACATGGCCGAGGAACTCAGTGTTCTTACGGAAGTAGTACCGGAATAACTGGTCGACTGTTTCGTAAAGATATTCATCACCGTCTCCGGATCATTTTGGATGGCTTCTTTCAGCGCATCCTCGTCAATCGTCAGTTTTCCTTTTTCACTGTAATCATCGCTGGTATCCAGGCCGATATCGAAAATTGTCGAGGACAGCCCTGACGTCGAATCCAAAAAGGTGGAACGCAACTCGCTTAAAAAGTTACTCAAGGTTGAGTCATTTTCCAACATACCAACCTTGGCTTTTTTCTCGTAAGCACTAATCTGCGTTTCCGACATATCCTCTTTGTCATCATCGGTCAGTGGCGGATAATCCGAATCGTATTCTTCCTGCAGCTTATCGTTAATTGTATCGATCAGGCTGTTGTAGTCATCAACAAAGCTACTAATTAAATTATAAATACCATCCACATCCTGTGTCAGGCTGACCGTAGCACTGTCACCGCTGGAAGTAGTACTGTTAAAGGTATAGGTTACACCATCTACCGTAATCGTATTGGAACTGCGGGTCATCGACTGTCCGTCAACCGTTACTTTAGCGTCTAAGCCGGCTGTGGAACTGCCTAGAAAAGTGCTGATAAAATTACTGCCGTCTCCTTCGGTGACCGACAATTTATTGCCTGCACCAGTGGTCGAGGCTGTTAACACCAGCTTGCCTGATGTATCATTATAAGCAATGGTGGCACCGCAATCACTGGAGTTGATTTCACTCATCATTTCCTTTAAGGTTGTATCCTTATCAAAAGAAAAGGATGTACCGTTAATGGTTAATTCGATTTCGTCATCAGAATTAAAGGTCAGCGTCGAATTTAACTGATCAGCAATATCCCCCAGAGTACTTGTTGTCGTCAAACGGTTGGACAGAACGGCACCACTGCCGAAACCCAGGGAAGACAAGCCACTGGTACCGGAACTGGGTGCGCTGATTTTGATTTGCTGAACCCCGCTGTCAGCAGCAGTAAAGCTCAATATATTGGAACTATCCTCACTAACCGTGATCTTACCTTCCCCCACCGCATTATCTACGGCATCCTGCAGCGAATCCAGATCGGTTACATCATCCAAATCCACCGTATAGGAGGTTCCGTCTACGGTGAGGGAAATGCCCTTACCACTTAAAGCCGAATAATCAACGGCTGTACTCCCCTGCACATCCTTGGAAGGACTGGCGCTGCTCTGCATAGTGGCCTTGGTGGCCAGTTGGCTGACTGTTACCGTATGAGTGCCGGCACTGGCCGAACTGGTATAACTGGCAGTCACGGCACTACTGCTGCTGGTAACCGTATATTGGTTAAAGTTTTTCGTACTCAACAAGCTGGTTGATGAAGTAACATTAAAATATTTATCAGTAAAATCCTGAATGTCGGAGGTAATTGTCCGGTAATCCTCCTGCTTCCATTCAGCCAATTGCTCTTTCTTCTGCAACTTGTACAGCTTCTTTGCTTTTTCCGCTGTTGTCAATTGCGTTACAATGGTATCCACATCAATCCCCGATGACAGCCCGGTTACCCGGGTCGTCCCATTGACTGTGCTCATATTCACACTGCTACTGCTGCTTGAACTGGACATGGCGCTCCCTCCTTTATAAAAAATTCAAACAACATTAAGGAACCACTGATTTAATGAACCTGTCGGCATGACGAGAATTTTTTGCCTGGCAAGGAAGTAAAACCGAAGGAATAGTTAGGCTATTTCAAGGTTTTGCTGACGCAGCCAGGCGGAAAAAGATCCGTCAGGACGCGCAGTGCAAATGAATCAGTAGTCCCTTAAGCCAGATAATCAACCAAAGTCTTGCTGATCGCCTTAGCACCAACGGCCAGGGATGCTTCATACACCGCTTCCGCACTGGACGACTCAATGGTGGCTTTGGCAATATCCACATCTTCATTATTACTCATCAGTGTAGTATAGGTAGTATAGGCATTATCCAGCCGGTCGGAAATCATACTGACATTTTTCATACTGGCCCCCAATGCCGACTGAGCGGTAGAAATCCGGTTCAGGTCGTTGTCAATGTCAGTCAAAAAATCACTGACGTTACTAATCGTATTTTCCGTGACGGTCGTTGTGGCCGGGCTTGTACTCGTATCAACAGTAGCCGTTTTATAACTGGTACCGCCATCCAAAGCCAGCAAAATCTTACTGAACGTATCAAACAGATTGCTGCCTACTCCTTCGCCAACCACATTCTGCCCTTCCACATTGACCGTGACGTCGGTATCAAAGCCGACATTAACTTTTATCGACTGTGCGGACGCGGTGGAATAGATATCACTGGCATTGGTATTGCAAAAATTTTCAATATCGCTGTCGCTCACACTGGAATCTACTACGCCGCCCAGACTCAGATATTTCCCTTTAAAGGTTACCGTGCTGATACTATCACCGTTGCTGTCGGTTAGGCCGGTAGACTCCAACGCGTAAGGAGCCTCTCCCGTACTATAGCCACCGAAAATATACCGTCCGCCGTAGCTGGTGTTCATGACATCAATAGCATTTTGCTGCAATTCACTGATTTGTTCTTTAATCGCCGACTTGTCAGTATCGGACAGCGTATCACTGGAAGCCTTCACCACCAGCGTCCTAACCTGGCCCATGATATCGCTCAAGTCACTCAGCGCCCCATCGGTTGTCGACTGCCAGGAAGTTACGTCATCGGTATTTTTCTGGTACTGTTCAATTGTGTCCACATAGCTCCGGTATTTAATTGCCCGGGTGGCAATGATTGGATCATCAGATGGCAGAGAAATTTTCTTTTCCGTAGAGACCCGTTCCTGCGCTTCATTGACACGGGACGCACTATTGTTAAGATTTTTAATTGTGTTGGCGACAATCATATTATTTGTTATTCGCATAACAACCCCCCCTGTTCATATGATTTCAAGCCACTATGAATTCACCATATTTATGGTCGTCTCATAAATATCGCTCCAGGTAGACACACTCTTGGCCGAAGCCGCGTATGCCTGCTGGTACTTGGTAATATTGGCGGTTTCTTCATTCGTTGATACGCCGGAGACTGAAGACCGGCTCTTATCCACATAGTCCACAATATCCGTCTTAATGGTATTTTGCTGCGAAGCATAGGACCCGGCGGTTCCCAAGGCCGTAATAATCGAATTATAGGCATCCACCGGCGTCCCATTGGCAAACATAGCCGAGTCGTTGCAGATGCTGATCAAAGCCTGGATATTTTCATTATTGCTCTCTTCGTCACTGGCCGAAGCTGCGGCGATCTTGTTTACATCGTTCTCAATATCGGAAGACAATGAAATATTAGCTGCCGTAATATTCTTGTAGACAGCCGCCGTATCCGTGCCACTGGCCATTAAATCAGTAGATGATTTATCGTCATAAGAAAAAAAACGGATTCCCGTCGAACCGTCAAGGCCATAGCCGGATGCATGTCCGCTACCGTAAGATGAGGTGCTGCCGTCTTTATAGATTCCTTCGTTAAAAGCTTCCGCAAAGGTACGGGCAAAATCATCCAACTGATTTTGATAGTAGACGATCCCCTTATACCCCCCATCCTCACCTGTACCATCGCGTAAATCCAGCTCAGCCTTTAACGAGCCGCTGCTGCCTGTTTCAAAAGAAGTCCCCGTATCGGACCAGCGGATACCATACATGCCATCCTGTGTACTGCCATCATTAATAACATATGTCTCTAACTGCCGGGCATTTGATCCATTGACCAATGTTTCACCGCCAACAGTAACCGTATACGAATAAGAAGCTGACGAGCTGTCGCCGGATCCTACCTGTACCTGTGTCACCTGTACACTGGTTAACGCAGACAAGCTGTCAATCAAAGTATCCCGCTGATCTTCCAGCTCATTAGTAGAAGCACCGGAATTGGCCGCAATGGTAATCCGCTGATTGAGATCCGCAATTTGCTGCGCATACGTATTGATTTGATTAACAGAGGTATTGATATCGCTGTTAACATCCGATCTGAGCTGTGTAAGCTGATTGGCCGCATCATTCAAATAGCTGCAGAGAGCTTCGCCGCTTTCCTGTAGTTCAGCCCTTGCGGAGGAACTGCTGGCATCGGAAGATACATCACTCAACGCAGAATAAAACGCATTTAAAGTGGCACCGAAGCCTTCATCCGTAGAATCAATAGACGTCCCCAGTACATTTTGCAATTCCTCAATCGTACTGTCCTTCGTCGACCACTCGTTAAGTGAGCTGTTTTCCTGCCAGTATTTTTGATCCAGACGAAAGCTGCGTACCCGGTCCACCGAGGTGACATCCGTCCCCGATCCGACATAATTGCTGCTGTAGACAGCCGCCGGTCCGACGGCAATCTGATTGACCACCTGCCGCGAATAGCCGGTTGTATTCACATTGCTGATATTGTTCGTAGTAACCGACAGGCCCACCTGACTGGCGGACAGGCCCCGCCCCGCAATGCTAAGACCCATAAATGTAGAAGCCATGTAAGAACCTCCTCCTTTCTACGATAAGGTGCCGCCCAAATCGCTGATCAAGCCGGCCACCAGTTCATCAATCGTGCTTAATACTTTGGCGCTGGCGTTATAGGCGTTTTGATAAATAATCATATTCGACATTTCATCATCAAGCGAAATACCCGACACCGTCTGACGCTGGGTATCAATCTGTGTCACTAACGCGGATTGCGTATTATAATTACTGCTGGCATTACTGCCGGCAGTACCGATCCACGAGGTTAACGCAGCGTAAAATTCCGTGCTGTTCATCGCCAGGCCATCACAGGAAAAATAATCACCACTGGTCAGCTTAGAAATAGCAGTGGCAATTGTTCCATCCCCTTCTTCCCCCGTAGCGGAAATAGCAATTTTATCTGCATCACTGACGATAGCCGGATTAACCTGAATATTAGTGATACTCAATGCCTTACCGGAATCAACGGTGGTAAAAAATCCGCCGATACTGCTGCCGCTATTGCCGTCAAGATCTGTTCCGCTGCTAAGCAGCGAGTTGACCTTCGTGGCAATTGTCGTCAAAAGATTGTTCAAGCCCTGCCGCAGCGTAGTAATTGAGCTAGTGCTATCCGTACTATAACTGTAAGGCAATGTAGACGTATCTATATCACCATAGCCTGTCTGATCGGCATCTTCCAGATAAGCTTTGATGCTGCCGCCGCTTATCTCCGCAGCATCTCCCGTATCAGCCCATTGTACTTTTAGCGGACTATCGACTGAGCCGTCACCGGTCACCGTCAAAGTCCGTGTTTTGCCGCCATCTACTAAAGCCGTCCCGCCAATATTGACCTGTACCGTACCGTCCGCTCTGGTTGTAACGCTAATATTAGCCAGACTGGACATTTGATCCAGCAGCGCGTCCCGCTGGTCTTGCAGATAAGTAGCTTCCCCATTACTGCCTGCCTCAGCCTGACTAATTTGATCATTCAAGGCTGCGACCTGTGAAGCCAGATCATTAAGACTATCCACTCCGTCTTTAACGCTATTGCAGGCATCCTGCTGCAACTGCTGCAGCTGCTGGTCAAGCTCGGTAAAATTGCTCACCAGCGAATTGGCCGCCTCAATCAGCGCTTCCCGGTTGCTTTGACTGGTGGGATCTTTCGATAGTTCCGACCAATCATTGAAAAAGTCCTGAATGGTTTGCTGCAAACCGGTCGATGACGACTCAGACGAAGCATCTGTCGAGCCAAATTCACTCATCAGTTCCTGCATATATTCCAAATCACCGTTTTTCACCGACCAATAGCTGGCCTGCGTGTTTTGAGTCCGGTACGTCTGATCCAGAAGCTGGTCCCTCACCCGGGCGATGGAACCTACATCCGCACCTGTCCCCGTCGAACTGCTGGACTGTACAGTGACCTTATCTGTTGCCGACACCCGGGTCCGCGAACTGCCGGTAGTATTTACATTGGCCAAATTATTACTGGTGGTACCCAGGCCGGCCTGACTGGCATACATGCCTGAATAGGCTATTTTATAAGAACTAAAAGTCGAGCTCATCTTGTCAACTCCTTATTCCTGTCGCTTAGCTGACCATATTGATTAACGATTGCAGGCATTGGTCGGCAGCAGTAATGACCTTGCTGTTGGCCTGATAAGCCCGTTGACTGATCATCATATTACTGAACTGTTCCGCCAGATCAACGTTAGACATTTCCAGCGTACCGCTGCTCAGCGATCCTGTCCCATTGCTGCCGGCTACCACACCACCGGTAAAAGCGCCGGAGTTGACGGTGGTAACATACAGATTATCGCCGACTTTTTCCAGGCCTTGCGGATTGGTAAAATTAGCCAGCGCAATTTGGGCCAGTGACTGGGTTTGTCCATTGCTGTAAGTTCCGGTTATTGTTCCGTCCGAGCTAATGCTTAAACTGGATAATGTCCCGGCTGCATAACCATCCTGGCTGGAAGTGACACTGGAATCACCGCTGCTTAGTACCATGGATGCCACATTGGAAAAATCAAGCGACAGGGTAACAGGTGAACTGCCGCTGGGCGATACGGTAACAGACGCAGTAGAAGGATAGGAACTATCAGTAGTCACCAAATTACCGCTTGAATCAAACAGTAAATAGCCGCTGCCTGTTACTGAGGATACATTGCTGTCGCTGGACGAGGTTTCCCAGTACCAACTGGTTTGCCCGGTGGACGAATCATAATAGCTCTTAGTAAAGTTCACACTCACATCATACGAATTCCCCTGAGCATCATAAACGGTCATAGTCGTCGTCTGGTCTTTGCTATTAGCAGCAGTAAAGGTCAATGTACCTGCCGTTGCACTGCTGTTGGACGCCAGCACAATGGACTCTCCATTCGAGCCGGTCAAGGTGGCTCCGTCACTTAAGTCTTCATCAGTCAGTGTAGCGACTGTGGCACCACTGGCGTCGGTTACCGTAATATCGAAATGACCGCTGGTGGTACCGTCAGTCAAGGTTACCGTATATGTGCTGTTTTGGGTTAAACCCGATGCTGATGAAACGCTTACACCGGTAGAATTAGTTTTCGTTGTCGCCGTTTGAGAAATAGTTCCTATATTATTTAATGCCGTTCCCTTCGCTGTCGCAGTAGTTTTCAAGTTACCCGACAGAGTTTCCTTAGTAGTCGCTTTAGCCGCCATCAACTTTTTATTGCCGCTGTACGAATCGGAATACAGGTTGATCGGCTCCACTGCTCCGTTGGTATTATACACTTTATTGCCGTCCGAATCGGTTGTGTACGACTCCCAGCCGCATACCTTGTAGCCGTTGATAGTCAAATTGCCGTCAGCGTCATAAGTCAAATCGCCTTCCCGGGTAAACTGATATTGACTCTGTGAACCGCCGGTGACAATAAAAAAGCCGTTACCGCTGATCGACAGGTCGGTCGCCACTCCGGTCGACTGGCTGCTGCCTACCGTCATAATGGTATCCGTACTGGCTACTGATGTACCCAGGCCAACCTGTACCGGATTGGTGCCGCCCGAGGTACCGTTCGAACCGGAAGCCGAACTTAAGGTCTGGCTCAAAAGATCACTAAAACTTACCCGCTGCGATTTATAACCGGTGGTATCCACATTGGCAATATTGTTGGAAATGACATCAAGACTTGTTTGTTGTGCTTTGATCCCCGACACAGCGGAGTACAGTGCGCGCATCATAGTAAAAATTACCTCCCCAATATATGTAGTACTATTTCGTCTGTCATTCAGAAATAGCGTCAGCCTCTCTCAGCAGAGTCCGGCTGAGTGTATTTATTAACTGGAACTACTGGAAGTATCTTGCACCTTCACCACATCATCAAGGGAAACAGTATTACCATCGATGCTAAGATAGGTAGACCCGCTGGAATTGATCACCGAATCAACGGTACCACTGATGGTGGATGTATTACCGGAAGAATCGGTATATTCATAGGTAGCCGTTTTACCGATCATATTCAGGGCTTGCACATTGTTGATCGAATTGCCGATGGTATTTAACTGCGACAAGGTACTAAGCTGGGCCATTTGCGATATGTACTCCGAGCTGTCCACTGACTCAGTGGGGTCCTGATACTTCAATTCAGTTGTCAACAAAGTAATAAAGTCACTGTAATCAAGCGTATTGCTGCTGGAGCTGGTTGTAGTCGTAGTCGACGAGGCGGCCGTACCGCTGGAGTTGATAGCTGTTGTCACCGTACTCATGGTTTGTCCTCCCTTATATTGACATTGATAAAAAATCTAAAATTCATCTTATTTTCGCAAAAAATTATTTAGTTTCTGTTTAGCAATTAAATTTTTTAAAACTTTTTCTGATATTTTGTAATAAAATAAGGGAATAACTGCCACAAAAATTGGCAGTTATTCCCTTATTGCCGTAATAATACTTGACAACAGCATGGTCAAAAGCTATGGTACTCATAGAATCGTATTCTATTCACCTTGGAGGCTCACTACATGATTTTAAACCCAGCCATAGAGGCCCTGCCTTTACAGAAAAAAACAGACTTACAGACGGAAAGGCTGCGGGCCATTGTCGAACGGGCTTACCGTAAGACCGGCTTTTACCACCAACGGCTGTCCGCCAGCCAGCTAGAACCTGCTATGCTGCAAACCGTTGAAACGATAGCCAAACTTCCTTTTCTCACTACCGCCGATTTGGCGGCTAATTATCCCTATGGTTTACTCACCGTTCCGGTCAGCGCCATTGCCCGCTTCCAGCAGGGAGTGGGCAACAAAGCAGTCGGCCTGACTCAGCAGGATATCACCAATCACCTGGAACTCTTAGCCCGCAGTCTGGTTGCCGGCCAGGTTTCCAGCGGTTCTGTTTTTATGATGATCGCCGCTAAAGAAGTGATGCCCTATGCTCCCGCTTTGCAAACGGCAGCGGAAGGAATTGGCGCCACCGTCATTGAACAGCATGGGCTGAACGTCAAAGAACTGCTCAAAATCATCCTTAATTTCGGTGTTACAGCCCTATTTGCCAGTCCGGAGACCTTTCTTCACTTGGCGGAAACTCTGACCACGCTTGGGTTTTCTGCCAGCGAGCTTCCCCTGCTAAGTCTGTTGTGTGACGCCCGTCAGTTGGACAACCCTCTGCGCCATAAACTCCGGCAAGCGTACAGCACACCCATTTACACGCTATATGGCCATACCGATATCCTGTCTATGGGGATGGCCGCTGAGTGTCCGGAGCAAAACGGGTTGCATCTACAGGAAGATCACTTCTATGCTGAGATTATCGACCCTTACACCGGCCAACCTGTGCCGGACGGCCAAACCGGTGAACTGGTCATTACAACGCTGACCCGGGAAGGTATGCCGCTGCTCCGCTATCGCACCGCTGATTTTGCCTGTTTGGACCGATCGCCTTGTCCCTGCGGCAGAACTTTGGCGCGCCTGCATTTTTCCTGTTTTGCCCGGCAATAAAAATTTTTATGCATAAAAATAAGACCAGGGAGCTGGCTGCTCCCCGGTCTTATTTTTGCCCGTTAATTAGCGTTACTGATGGAAGGCGGTACAAATACTCTGGTGCTTAATTCTTTATCCAGATAGAGCACATTTACACCGCTATCACCGATTACCTCCAGTTTGCCAAGAATATCAGTGGCATTGGCTTCCTCTTCTACCTGCTCATTGACAAACCATTGCAAGAAAATTTGAGCCGCAAAGTCTTTCTCCTGAATGGCCACTTCATAGAGACCGTTAATTAATCCGGTAACATGCTGCTCATGCTTTAAAACCGTCTTAAACACTTCCGTCATCGTGCCAAACTCGACTGCCGGAGCTTCAATCTGCAGGACTTCTACCTTACCGCCACGTTCTTTCACATAATCCAATAACAGCAGAGCGTGGGCTGTTTCCTCCTGATACTGCACCCGCAGCCAGTTAGCAAAGCCTTTTAAGCCTTTAAAATCACAGTACGACGACATCGCCAAATACAAATTGGCCGAATACATTTCTGCCTGCACCTGTTTATTAAGCACCTTTTGCATTTTTTCACTAATCATAAGAACGCACTCCTTTTACTGCAGTTTTTATCTTTGCTTCACTTCCGACCAAATCCGGTCATATACCGCTGTTGCTTCGCCAACATCCTTCAAATGCTCGCCCTTAGCCAGTTCCTCTTTCGGCGGATAAACGGCCGGATCATTTAAAATAGCCTGATCAATT
This sequence comes from Propionispora vibrioides, assembly GCF_900110485.1. Lineage (NCBI taxonomy): Bacteria > Bacillati > Bacillota > Negativicutes > Selenomonadales > Sporomusaceae > Propionispora > Propionispora vibrioides. Next base: position 160,643 of record NZ_FODY01000006.1, read on the forward strand.
AGCTTATGCGCTTCCAGGTTCGGATTGGCGTAAGGGAACGCCTTGGATATTTCGGCGCTGATGTCCGGTTCGAGAATAAAGTTAATGAACAATTCAGCGGCTTTTTTATGCGGTGCATCTTTAGGGATAAAGAAATTGTCCTGCCATAAATACATGCCTTCCGTCGGGAACACAACCTTGATATTCGGATTATCCCGGACCGCCAGTGAGACTTCGGCGCCCCATACCAGCGCGGCTTTGGCCTCACCATTGATTAGCAGCGTCTTGGGGCTGTCGCTGTCAAAAGCTTTGATATTAGGCATCAGCTTTTTAAGCTCTTCCTTAGCTTGCTCCAATTTAGCCGGATCGGTTTCGTTGAGAGAATAACCCAGTTTTTTCAGCGCGGCACCAATGATGGCCCGTTGATCATCCAGCACAACCAGTGAGTTTTCAAACTCGGGGCTCCATAAATCCTTATAGGAGGTTATCGGATGCTTCACTTTCTCTGTATTGACGGCAATCGGTACGGCTCCCCACATATAGGGTACGGTATACTTGTTGCCCGGATCAACAGCCGTATTTTTAAACTCGTCGCCAATGTTTTTAAAGTTAGGAACATTGCCCAAATCAATCGGCTGAGCCATATCCTTCTTACGCAGGATTTCCACCATATAATCGGTAGCAACCGACAAATCGTATTGTGAGGCGCCCGCCGCCAGCTTGGCCAGCATCTCCTCATTAGAAGAATAAGTGGTATAGTTTACCTTAATTCCATACTTCTTTTCAAACTTGTCAATCACCGACTGCGGTATGTACTCGGACCAAATAAACAAGTTCAATTCTTTGGCTTCTTCTGCCGCCGGTTTGCCACTATCGGCGCCTTTGCCACAGCCGACAAGTAAAACGGCGCTTAGCAGGCCTGCCAGCAATATAACCCATAAGCTCCCCTGCAGTTTTTTCAACATATCTTTCCTCCTAACACGCAAATTTATTTATCAACCAAAACGGAAGAATGCTTCGACACCGGCACCTTACCGCCATGATCCTATGACATGGCTAGCTATTTTTATGCCTGATCCGCTCGGCAATAACAGCCAAGGGAAGGACAACCAACAGCAACAGTGTGGATAAGGCGTTAATTTCCGGACTAACTCCTGTCCTGACCATCGAAAATACTTTAAGCGGCAATGTCGTATTGGCCGGACCGGCAACAAAAAAGCTGATAATGACATCATCGAGCGATAATGTCAGCGCCAGCAACGCTCCGGCAACAATCCCCGGTAAAATAATCGGCAACGTGACATGAAGGAAAGTTTTCCAGGCGTTGGCACCCAAATCCATGGCTGCCTCCTCCAGCGAGGGATCAAAGCCCTGCATCCGCGCCCGAACCACTAAGATAACAAAGGGCAGACAAAAAGTAATATGCGCGATAATCAGCGTAGCCATGCCCAAATTGACCTGCAAAATAGAAAACAGCGCCAGCATGGCGATACCCATCACAATTTCCGGAATGACAATGGGAATGTATAAAAGTGCGTCCAACACACCTTTCCCTTTGAACTTGAACTTGTACATCGCCACGGCCGTTACCGTTCCCAACATAGTCGAAGCCAACGTGCTGACCAACGCAATAGCCAGACTGTTTTCCGTTGCTTCCAGCACGCCTTTATTGGAAAATAACTGCAAATACCATTTAAAGGTGAAACCTGTCCATACTGCATTGACCTTTGAGTCATTGAACGAAAAAATAATCAACATAAAGATGGGCGCATACAAAAACAAAAATCCGAAAAACAGATAGGCCGTCGCTGCCCATTGAAACCGACTTTGTTTCAATTAAAACACCTCCGGATTTTTCTGTTTTCCTAACACACGCAGGTAGATGCCAATCAACACCAGTGTCAGTAAAATGAGGATAATAGACAGTGCCGCGCCAAAGGGCCAGTCCCGGGCGGTTAAAAACTGATTTTTAATCAAATTGCTGATCAGCATAATTTTACTGCCGCCCATCAAGTCAGGGATGAAAAAGTAACCCAGCGTTGGCACAAATACCAGCAGCGACCCGGCGATAATGCCCGGCAGCGTCAGAGGCACCGTCACTTTTAGGAAAGACTGAACCGGGTTGGCCCCCAAATCGGCAGCGGCCTCTAAATAGGCCCTATCCATTTTTTCAATCGAAGCATACAGCGGCAGCACCATAAAAGGGAACAGCATATAGACCATCCCCAGCAACACCGACTCCTGATTATAGAGCATGGCCAGCGGCTGACTGATCAGCCCCAGTTTCAGCAGGTAAGAATTAATAATTCCTTCCGTCCTTAAGAGTACAATCCAAGCGTAAGTCCGGACCAGTGAATTGGTCCAGAACGGAACGATGGTAAGCATCAGCAAATATATCCGGTAACGCTTCCGGGCCCGGGCAATAAAATACGCAAAGGGGTAACCCAAAAGCAGACATAAAACGGTAGTCGCCAGTGAAATGCTAAGGGAACTCCACAGTACCTTTAGATACAGGGGATCCAGCATGCGGCCGTAATTATCCAGTGTAAACTGATACAATATATCGCCATAAGGACTGCGTTTACAAAAACTGACCAGCAGCACCAGCAGTAACGGTACCGCCAAAAAAACGCTCATCCAAGTGACAAAGGGCGAAAGAGTTATAAACGGCAGTTTCTTATTCAGTTTTTATCACCACCGCTGCTTCCATATTCCAGGTAACGTAATACTCATCCTGCTCCGAAATAACCGGTGCCAGTGCCTGTTCACTTACCACCACTTCCGTTCCCGTCGGTAAAACCAACACTGTTTTCAAGGCGGTTCCCACAAAAATCCGTTCTTTAAGACGGGCCTGCAAATAAAAAAATCCCGGTTCAGGCTTACTGCTCAACCTGATTCGCTCCGGACGCACCGACAAAGTAACGGCTTCACCGGCCCGCAACCCGGTTCCATCAACCGGAACACCACACCCCTCCACATCGACATAAGCCGTATTGCCGTCCCATTTCGTAACAACCGTACTGAAAAGATTGGTCTCTCCTATAAAATCAGCCACAAAAATAGTACGGGGCTTATCATATATTTCACTGGGTGTACCAAGCTGGTCTAATCTACCCCGGTGCATGACCCCAATCCGGTCGGACATAATCAGCGCTTCTTCCTGATCATGGGTCACAAAAATAAAGGTAATGCCTAATCTTTGCTGCAAATGCTTCAATTCCAACTGCATCTGCTTGCGCAATTTTAAATCCAATGCCCCCAGCGGCTCGTCCAATAGCAAGACTTTCGGATTAGTTGCAAGAGCTCTGGCAATAGCCACGCGCTGTCGCTGCCCGCCGCTCAATTGGTTGGGACGCCGTTCTCCATAGGCTTCCAGTTGCACCAGACTAAGCATTCTGGTAACCTGTTCATTGATTTCCGCTTTAGCCATCTTTTTCATTTTAAGACCGAAAGCAATATTTTCCGCTACGTTCATATGAGGGAACAAAGCATAATTTTGGAATACCGTGTTAACCACCCGCTTGTAGGGAGGCCTCCCTACCACGTTCTCGCCGTCGAGATAAATCTCTCCCCGGGTGGGTTGTTCAAAGCCGGCAATCATTCGCAGCGCCGTCGTCTTTCCGCAACCGCTAGGGCCGAGCAAAGTTAAAAACTCGCCACGCCTAATATCAATGGAAAGATCATTCACTGCTACATTATCTTCAAACTCTTTTACTACATTTACAAGTTGCACCATATTATCAGGCAAATACTATCTCCTCCTGCCATGCCAAGAACATCACATTCATGCATTTTCTAAATAGACTGTGTCTTTTCCCTATGACTTTGCTACTATTCTATGTGTACCGGAAAAATCCTGTTTGAAATTCGACATAAACTTTATGTTTAGTTATTTTTTAAAATTATGTTTTGATTACCGCTTTACAGCCAACTTTTCAAGTGCCGCAAAAAGTCCGATATGGCTGGGCGGAAGGCTGTGGCAGCTCTGCATAGCAGGCCTGTTCCGGGCGATGTTCGTAAGGTCTTGCCAAGGCCCGCAGCAGTCTTTCCATAACCTGATAGTCTCCCAGCCGGACCGCGCTGTCCAAAGCTGCCTCAACCTGGTGATTCCTGGGGATTAGCGCCGGGTTATGGCATTTCATCTGCTGTCGTACCGCCTCCGGAGTTTCCTGCTGGCGGGCCAGTCTCGCCCGCCAGGCTTCATGCCAGCGGGTAAATTCAGGATCAGCCCATAATTTGGCATCCTGGCGAGTATCAAAAGTCAAGTCCAGAAAGGTATTGGTATAATCAGCCTGCTGCTTATGCAGCAAAGCAAGCAAGCTCTCCACCAGCGTCTCGTCCTGCGCTTCCTCATTATATAGGCCCAGTTTTGCCCGCATACCGGCCAGCCAATGACGGTGGTACAATTCCGGGAATTCGGCAATAGCCGCCTGAGCGAGCTCTATCGCCGTATTTTCCTCGGCGTCCAAGAGCGGCAGCAGGGTCTCGGCAAAACGCGCCAGGTTCCAGGCAGCAATCTGCGGTTGATTTCCATAAGCATACCGGCCGTAATGATCAATGGAACTAAATACTGTCGCCGAATCATAGTTATCCATAAACGCGCAGGGACCATAATCAATCGTTTCCCCACTGATCGTCATATTATCGGTATTCATCACCCCATGGATAAAGCCGACCAACTGCCAGGCCGCAATTAACCCGGCCTGCCGTCCGATCACGCCGCGCAGCAGCAATAGATACCGTCCGTCTGCTCCGGTCAGTTCGGGAAAATGCCGGTTAATCGCGTAGTCGGTCAGCAGGCGCAATTCCTCGGCACTGCCCCAGCGGGCAGCATATTCAAAGGTCCCCACCCGCAAATGGCTGGCCGCCACCCGGGTCAAGACAGCGCCGGGCAGTTCTGTTTCGCGCCTAATCGCCTGTCCAGTGGTTACCACGGCCAGACTGCGGGTAGTCGCAATACCAAGCCCGTGCATGGCTTCACTGATGATGTATTCCCGCAACATCGGTCCCAGCGCGGCCCGTCCGTCTCCCCGCCGCGAGTAGGGCGTTCGTCCGGCCCCCTTTAATTGCAGGTCATACCGTTCTCCCAGCGGTGTCAACTGTTCGCCAAGCAGTATGGCCCGCCCGTCTCCCAGCATAGTAAAATGGCCAAACTGGTGTCCGGCGTAGGCTTGAGCCAGTGGCGCCGCTCCATCAGGAAGCCGGTTGCCTGCCAGCACAGTCACACCTGCCTCACTTTTCAAATTTTCCCCAGAGAGTCCCAAGTCTGCCGCCAACGCCTCATTGCAGCAAACCAACACAGGCGAAGGTGCCGGTTCAGGTTGCTGAGCCGTAAAAAAAACACCAGGCAGCCGGGCATAACTATTATCAAAATTCCATCCCACAGAATTTATTATCTTTTCCATACAGCAGTCCCTCCTGATCTACAACGCTCTTACTTACTAGTATGCGCAAAACAAACCCGGCCTAATGCGCCACTGCCGCATAGCCTCGAACCACGACTAATCTATGTGCTGCAGGTACTTTTCCAGGCCGGCAAATTCCGGACTGTTCTTTACATACAAAGCGGCAAAGCTGATAGCCTGGACAGTCAGTGCCTCACATAAATGGGGGGGATTATCCGCTTTAAATCCTTCCGGGCGCAACTGACTGCATAGGAGACTGCCAAACCGCACCTCAAAAGTACGGGCAAAATGATAGCAGCAGGAAACAATCGTTTCCGGTGTCAAATTGCGTTCTGCCCCTAAAATACCAATAAACAGCAAGCCACCCTCCACCAAACCGCATTGTGCGGCAAAACCGCCGGCGCCGTGCAAACCAACAGCCGAATAGAGCACTTGCTTCTCCAGGGATATTCCATATAGTTCAGACAGCACCCGTAAGGTAGTCGTCGCACAGTTAACGTCGTCTCGCCAATAACAGTCCGACACCCGCCGGACAATATACTCTTCTACTTCCATACGTTTTCTCACCGCCTTCACCACGTTTTACCCCAACCAGCCATCCAGCTCTATTTCGGTGATATGATCGACTACCATATCGGCCCGGCTCAAGTCCTGTTTGCCGCCATTGGTATGGGGATTGCGAAAACCAATGCAAAACATACCTGCCTCTTTGGCCGCTATAGTTCCGTTCTTAGAGTCCTCAATAACCAGGCAGCGTTCCGGCGAAATGCCCAGGCGGCTGGCTGTGGCCAAATAAACATCCGGGTAAGGCTTGCTTCTCGAAACCTCTTCCCCGCTTACCAGGTGTTGAAAATAATCGGTAAGCTTCAGTTTATTCACTACCAATTCAATCATCTTTTTGCTGGAAGATGAAGCAATGGCTACGGGGACATTTTTTTCCTTTAATCCTTTCAGCAATGGCAGAATTCCCTGAATCGGATCTTCTGCAGTTTCTTTTACATATTTTACAAGCCCTGCCTCATGACAGGCTACCAGTTCTTCTACTGATGCCTTAATCTGATGCTCCTCCTTTAAGGCGGAAAAAATGACAGGAATCGTCATCCCGGCAAACCGGGTCAATGTATTCGTCCCGTTGGAAAGTTTCACACCATGCTGTCTTAATGTTTCCATCGTGACACTGGCATGGACCGGCTCGCTGTCAATAATAACGCCGTCCATATCAAAAATAACTGCTTTCATAATCACATAGCCCCATTTCTTTATAACATACGTTTATTATAACTATTTTTCCGGCATACCGTCATTTTCTTTTTTTCATAAACCAAATCCCTCCTGTTCTTAAGCAGGAGGGATTTAGTTACCTGTCGAAGTAAACGATCATATTTCTCTTATCGATTTCACAACAGATTACGGAGGTATTTTCCATGATCCGCTATGCGACGGCGGCCGATTTGCCCGCCATTTTGGCTATTTATAATGATGCCATTCTCAATACCACGGCGGTGTACGATTACACACCACACACTCTGGAAGACCGGACAGCCTGGTATGAAACAAAAAAAAACGCCCATATTCCCATCTGGGTGATTGAAGAAGATCAGCTGGTGATCGGCTTCGCCACCTTTGGTCCGTTCCGGGCCTGGCCAGCCTACAAATACACGATTGAACACTCCATCTATGTCCACAAGGATCATCGTGGCAAACGCCTGGGAACCCTGCTGTTACAGGAATTGATTCAATATGCCGAGACAAAAGGCTATGCCACCCTGGTGGCCGGGATCGACGGCAGCAACAAAGCCAGTCTGGTGCTGCATGAGAAGGCGGGCTTTACCAACGCGGGAACCATTCAAAAAGCTGGCTACAAATTTGGCAAATGGCTGGATTTGGTCTTTTACCAATACCACTTGACCGGCCCGGCTAACCCAACCGAGAAATAACAACAAGCCCTGCCAAAACGGCAGGGCTACTTTTTAACGGATAAATATGTCCCGGCAATAATTAGAAATCCACCGGCAATGATATAACCGCTGATACGTTCGTGTAACACGACTGCCGCCATAAGCCCGGTCAAAAAGGGTCGAAAATACAGGTAGCTTCCTACCGTTACCGACGGTAATTTAGCAAGTGCCCGGTACCAAGCTAAATACCCGTATACCGAAGCCAGCCCGCCAAGATAAAAAAGGTTAAGCCAGCCGATCCAACTGAGTGAAAAATGTTCCACTCTGGCCAGTTCAGGCAGGGAAAAGGGGATGAGCAAAACCGTCCCCACCCAGGTGGTGTATTTTACAATGGTACGGATGGTATAGGCGGCCAGTATTTTTTTCCCAAACACACTGTAGAGGGCCCAGGAAACGGCAGTCAGTAAAATTAACAGATCTCCCCACCAGCGCCCCTGATTATTCTTTATCGCAACATCGCCATTGGTGATTACCAGTATACAACCAGCCAGCGCAAGCACCAGACCCAGAATCGTAGCAGGTTTGACCCTTTCTTTTAATAAAGTCCAGGAAATACACGCAATAAAGACCGGCGAAAGACTAATTAGAATAGAAGCATCTGTGGCATTGGTATAGTTGATGCCGTAGTGCTGCAGCAAGTAATACAAAGTTACACCGGTGGCTCCCAAGAAAGTTATCCGGCCATAGTCCGAACGCCTGATGGTCTCAGGATTGTTATAATCAATCACCAGCAGGATCAGCGAGGCAATACCATACCGGTACAGGGCGGACAGGGCGGGAGAAATCTCAGTCAGCACATACTTGGTTGAAATAAAGGTTCCGGCCCAAATTGCCACAACCAGCAAAAGCTCCAGATGGGTCAGATACGGCACACCCTTTTGCGTATTGTTGTCCATTAGATGATTTTTACCTCAAACAGCACAGTGCCGCCTTCACTGTAGGGAGGTCCCGGATCAATGCATTGCACTGTTCGCGTCGTCAGACCCAGCTCTTTAAGATCTTTTCCCAGCCTGGCAGCAAACACCGCAGGATAAAGATTGGCAAACGCAAAGCTACAAACCGCATCGCTTTCCTGCAGTGAAATGGTCGCTCCCCGCAGCACCACTTTGTCACCGGCCTTAAGTCCAGCCGCACAATGTCCTTTTACTTCTTTAGCGGTAATCATAATATCGGCCATGCCGCTTCCCCCTCTTAACGTTTGTTTATTAAATAGGATAGTACCGGACTATCGGCACATAACTGCCTGAACCGGCTTTCGCCCAACGCACCAATCAGGGCGTGCCCCCACATATCGTGTTTTATATACTCTTTGGCAATTAGTACAATACTCCCGGTCGTAGTCCATACACCTTCGGTCTGCCCATTGCTGTCCACTTCACAAATAACCACTTCTTTATCATCGCCAATAACCACATTTAACCGTTTCGCCAGCCTGTCATGGGAAGATACGCCGCAGCTTTCCAGATTAACATAGTAACCGGCTTCAGCCAGCGGTTTGCCGAATACGCCGGCAATAACCCGTACACCTCGTTTATCGGCACTAGCCAGCCAATCGTTCAATAAGAATTCCTCCTCAGGCCAAAGGGACAGCAGCAAAGAGGAATTTGCCTGCTGAATCACCTTAGCCGCCCTGGCAAGGAAATGATCATAACCGGAAAAATTTAGATTAACTTCCATATCCGGCACAGGCTCTGTCTGTTTTAGACTGGATTCCAACTGCTGTATCATTGTGGTAAACTGCTCCTGTATTTTGGCCAGGAGCGTCTCCGGCGGCACCGGATAATATTGGCCGCTGTCTGTACCGCTTTCGACAATCGCCCCCTTCACAACCAATCTGTGCAACGTCTCATAAATTTTAGCGGACGGTATTTTCCCGATCTTGCCAATCTCATAACCGTTGGCCGGATGTTTGCGAATCAGTGCATAATAGGCTTTAGCCTCATAAGAGGAAAACCCCAGTTGCTCCAGCTTTAACGTAATATCATTCACTTCATCACTCCCCTATCTACTATCTTAAATTTAAAGTCTTCCCGGAGCAATAACTACCCAAGAGCAGTAGTTATTATTTTTTTGCAACAAAAAAACACCGGCTTCGGCCGATGCTTTTTATTGACAGCAAAAATATATATTTCACCTTATGTTTTAGAATTAAACCGGTAGCCGGTTCCCCAGAGAGTTTCAATAAACTCGGGATTTGCCGGGTCTTTCTCGATTTTCTTGCGCAGCTTCTGGATATGAACGGCGACGGTAGCCACTTCGCCAAAATTCTCATCGCCCCAGATAGCAGTAAATAATTGCTCCTTACTAAAGACAATATTCGGGTTAGAAGCTAAAAAATATAACAACTCATATTCCCTGGCCGTCAACTGCACTTCCTTACCGCTAATGCAGACGGTATGAGCGGCCGTGTTGATTTCCAGCTCCCGGTATTGCAAGACCTCCTGAGCGGGGGCTAAGCCTTTTAGCCGCTGATACCGCTTGAGATGCGCCTTGATTCGGGCCACCAGTTCCGATGGGCTGAACGGTTTGGTCAAATAATCATCAGCTCCCACCGTAAGCCCCCGGATTTTATCGATTTCTTCGCTCTTGGCCGATACCACAATGACGGGAATTTCCTGTCTTTTTCTGATTTCTTTAACAATCTCGAACCCGTCCTTGCCTGGCAGCATGACATCGACAACGATCGCGTCATAGATAGCGGAAGTCGCCTTTTTCAGCCCCTGCAACCCGTCATGAACAATCTCCGCCTTATAGCCGTTAAGCTGCAAATAATCCCGCTCAAGCTCGGCAATATCCGGATCATCTTCGATAATCAGCACACGCTGCACAGTGTTTCCCCCTCACTATCCGGCCAAACCGGCAGTTCAATCGTAAAGCAGGTTCCCTTGCCCAGGGTGCTGACCACCCTAATGTGGCCCCCGTGAGCCTCGATCAATTCCCTGGCAATAGCAAGGCCCAGGCCACTGCCGGTCATTTCCTTGGGGCGCTCTGTGTGAACACGGTAAAAACGGTCGAAAATAAAAGGCACCTTGTCGGGCGCAATGCCCGGACCATTATCGCTTATATCGATACCGACGCCCTCGGCCTGCCGGTATACTCTGACCCGGATAGCTAATTGCCGGTTTGCGTTATGCTGAACCGCATTACTGAGAATATTGTTAATCGCCTGGTGGAAGCGTTTTCCATCCAATTTAACCTGTTCCTCCCCGGTAATCACATTATCATAGCCAAAGGAGATTGCCTGTTCCGTAAAATCCAATTGGTATTCTTCCATCAGATCATCCATAAAATTTTTAAACGGTACACACTGAAACTGAAACTCCAGCTTCTGCATATCCAGCTTGGCAAACAAAAACAGATCATCAATTAAATGATTGACATAGACACTGTTTTGATGAATGATTTTCAAATACTTATCCGTTGTATGTGCCACTACAGCCGTCCCTTCCAGCAAAGCCTCGGTATATCCCTGTATGGCCGTTATCGGCGTCTTTAAATCATGGGATATATTGGCAATCAGCATCTTGCGGTTTTCTTCATATTCGGCCTGGAGGATTTCACTGGCATACAGCTTTTCTGTCATATCGTTAAAAGCGTCGATGACACTGCCCAAATCACCGGATAAATCATTGCGGACTTTGACCGTATAATTGCCCTGAGCCACTTCGTCCAGCCCCTGCTTTAACTTAATCATCGGTTTGATCACGTTCTTTTCCAGTTTCCAGAAAAAGAAGCAATGGACCGCTTCCCTGGCGGCCAACAGCCCGGCAAACAACAGACCAAGCCATTGACTGCCGGTTATACTGAACAGGATATAAAAAACGGCGAGGCTAAACAGAATGCCCGCCGGGCGGATATAGCGAAAATAGGTGTATTGCTGCAAGAACTTTCCATGATGATGATGCAAATGGTGCTGCTCCATATGGCGCAGACGTTCATGAAACTCCCGGCGCCTTTGCCGCGCCGCTTTGCACCGTAGACCGTCATGCCCACGCGGCCCCTGTCCAATCATGATTCTTCACTCTTTTCCTAAAGCTTCCTTCTATAGTGTATTATAGGGCAAAACAGGCGGAGGTGCAAAACACTTTCCGCCCGCTCCGCCCAATCTAAAATTGTAACCGTACACGATAGGCGATTGCCTTGTGCTTGCACTTTCTCTTGCAGGCACCGCAGCGATTGCACAGAACCGTTCTGATTTGCGGTATGCCCGACTCGGTTACCTGAATAGCCCCTGCCGGGCAGACAGCCAAACAGGCCTGGCAGCCTGCGCATAGATCCGGTTTAATGTAATACTGTTTCAGTTGCATAGGAATCGCCTGTTACCAGGCGAAGTTCACTTCCGCCTGCGCTGTTAACCGGTCCGGCCCTTCTTGAACAGCTTCAGCCGTAATCGACGCCTGCTTAACTTCCGCCTTGTCATTGACCAATACAGTAATCTGCACGTCAACCGGACCGGCCTGGCTGAACTCTTGCAAAAAGCCTCCCCGGTGATGATGGCCCAGACCCCGGTGCCGTATTTTATCCTGTACCAGGCACCGTATATCTTCCGGAAGGTCCCTGGTGTTTAGCGACAGAACGGTTTCTTGCCCTTCCCGAGTTTCCACTTGCAGAGCCTGGAAAACACTGATCATAAAAGCTATTCTGTCCAGCTTTCCCTTAATCCCTTCATGAAATTCTCCATGAAAATGATGGTGCCGCCCCCAGGCTTCGTTCTGCTCAAACCGCCCCCTGCAGCCATGCCTTGCTCCACCAGGATGTCCTTCACACTCCATTTCGGTGGTCATCTTCAGTTTGGTTTTACCGCCGCCCAGTTGTTTCTCAAAATCGTTCCGGACAGAAAAAACTACCGTCTGACCCTTTTCCAGTTTTGCTTCCAGCGTGCCGCGTAAGTTTTCTTTGCCACGCAGCGTTGTGATCACATCGTACAACAATTTTGCTTTATTCATCTGCAATAACCTCCTTGGTTGTTATGAGGTTATTTTATCGGACGTATATAAACAGGCTGTAAAATATGTTTAAAAATTTTATAAAATTTCACGGTAATCTCCCATTTCCTACCCAATCGCCCCTCTTATTCCCTGCCGGCAAGCCGGAGAATCCATTCTTCGGTGGTTATCACCCGGGAAAATCGCATGGCCTGGGTAATTAAAATTGCCCGGTGCAAGTCGCCGGCAGCGATCTTGCCGGCCCCATTTTCGACAGTCAGCGTCCCGGTGGCATCAGACAGAAATTCCACGGCAAAACCCAAATGAACGGCCTGCCTTGCCGTAGTATCGCAGCACATCTGGGTCATATAACCGCAAATAACGAGCGTATCAACACCTAAGTTTCTTAAAATCTCTTCCAGTCCTGTCCCGGTAAAACTTCCCGGCATGTTTTTGTCAACAATACGTAGATGGTCTTTTGCTAACAGTTCCTCCCAGATTGTCCAGCCCCGGCTGTTTCTGGCAAAGGCTGTTGCCCCGGGCTGCGTTGCTTCATGCCTGATCAGAATGACCGGTACCCGGTGCTCATTGGCTGCGTCCACGGCAGCCAGGATATTGCTAAAGCTATTGGCCGGATAAGTGACCGGCAAGGCCCCTGAGAAATACTCCTCTTGCACATCAATCACCAGTAATGCTCTTTTCACACTAACTCCCCCTCCAAGTTTTCTTTCAGTCACCCTAACAACTCTGCTATAATTAAGTATACCTTCAGACCCGGTTCCACCGTGAAAATAATAGAAGCCTTCTACTTTCATGAAGAAAGACTAACTATAAAAAGTCAAGGGTGAAAAGCCAAAAGAGTTACGAATAGGCAAAGAAGACAAAAGGGCATAGCAAAAAGAGCGTCTTGC